>JAGPIS010000041.1 GCA_018054835.1 Breznakibacter sp.
AACCATTATTGACGCAGGTTGGGTAAGGGCCAACGGAACCACGCTGGGTGCCGACAATGGTATTGGTGTGGCGGCTGGCCTAGCAGTTCTCAAGGATAAGTCCTTGAAACATGGCCCTGTTGAGATCTTGGTGACCATGGACGAAGAGGCTGGCATGACTGGTGCCAATGCCTTGAAACCAGGCTTGCTTCATGGTGATATCTTGCTGAACCTTGACTCCGAGGATGAAGGTGAGCTTTATGTGGGTTGTGCCGGTGGCGTGGATGCCAACATTCGCTTTGCCTACGATGAAATAACCACCGCCAAAACCGATGTGGCATTCAAGCTTTCCTTGACCGGTTTGCGTGGTGGCCACTCTGGTCTGGACATCAACTTGGGACGCGCCAATGCCAACAAACTGATGTTCCGTTTCTTGAAATATGCGGTGGGTGAATTTGACGCCTGCCTGGCAAATATTGATGGTGGCAATATGCGCAATGCCATTCCTCGCGAGGCTTTTGCCGTGGTGACTGTTGATGGCGAAGATGGTGATGAGTTCCTGTCTGCTGTGACCGAATTTGAAGCGATCTTCAAACACGAATACGCCGGAGTTGAGCCCTCTATTAAATTTGTGGCTGAAAAAACTGAACTGCCTGCAACGGTTATCCACGAAATGGTTCAGGACGACCTGATCAATGCCATTCAGGGCTGTCCCAATGGCGTGGTTCGCATGAGTGCCGATATGCCCGGGTTGGTTGAGACCTCTACCAATTTGTCCATTGTGAAGTCGCATGATGGGGTGATTGACGTCAAGTGTTTGATCCGTAGTTCGGTGGATACCGCCAAAGAGGATGTCTGTTCTTCCATCGAGAGTGTGTTCCGTCTGGCGGGTGCTCATGTGGAGTTTGGTGGGGCCTATCCGGGTTGGAAACCCAATATGGAATCGGATATTTTGAAAACCATGCAATCGGTTTATCAGGCCAAATGGGGCAAAACACCCGAAGTGAAAGCCATTCATGCTGGTTTGGAGTGTGGTATTTTGGGCAGTGCTTATCCCAACTGGGATATGATCTCATTTGGTCCAACCATCCGCAATCCCCATTCGCCCGACGAGAAGGTAGACATCGAGAGTGTGGCCAAATTTTGGGATTATCTGGTGGCAACTTTGGAAAGTGTACCGGTCAAATAGAAAGCAAAATATTTTCTTTAGAAATAATGTGTAACAATTAAAACTTTATGGAACAAATCAAACAAACTTTACGCGAATCAACAACTGCCCGTTGGTTCGCGTTGATTCTTATTTCCCTTACCATGTTCTTCGCCTATTTCTTTGTTGATGTGGCTTCACCAATAAAGAATATGTTTGAGATCAATTACCGCTGGAGTTCCGAAGTTTTCGGATTTTACGGTGGTTCAGAATTTTTCTTCAATGTGTTTTTTGGTTTCCTGATCCTCTCGGGTATTATTCTCGATAAGAAGGGGATTCGGTTTACTATTTTAACATCCGGTATATTGATGGTATTAGGTGCATCGGTGAAACTGTATGCGCTTAGAACCATTGATCCTGCTGCCGACTTCACTATTTTTGGGTTTACCTTGCCTGCCACAGCAGCCCTCTGTTTTGTTGGTTTTGCCATCTTTGGAGTGGGCGTTGAAATGGCCGGCATCACGGTGTCAAAAACCATTGTCAAATGGTTTAAAGGCAAAGAGATGGCTTTGGCCATGGGTTTGGAGATGGCCGTTGCCCGTCTTGGCGTGTTTGCTGTCATGTGGTTGTCCCCCTTGTTTGCGAATTCAAAAGCCACCGATCCTCAGTTGTGGACCCCTTCGGATTCCATCATGTGGGGTGTTGTCTTCTTGACAATTGGTCTTTTGCTTTTCTTTGTTTATACCTTTATGGACTCCAAGCTTGACAAGCAGGAAGGCGTTGTAAACGCAGCAGGAGGCGAAGAGGAGTTTAAATTGAGCGATATTGGTAAAATTTTCACCAATCCTGGATTCTTGGCGATTGCCGGTCTTTGCGTGTTGTTTTACTCAGCCATTTTCCCATTCCAGCGCTTTGCCACCGAAATGTTGTCCACCAAACTGGGCGTCGATGTGACGGCTGCCGCCCGTTATGTCTCTGTTTTCCCCATTGGCGCCATGATTCTGACGCCATTTATTGGTTTCTTCCTTGATCTCAAGGGTAAAGGCGCTTCCATGATGGTGCTTGGGGCAATCCTGTTGACAGTTTCACACCTTGTGTTTGCCTTGGTTCCAGCTGAATTGTTTACCCCTTTTATTGCCATCACCACCATTGTGGTTTTGGGTATTGCATTTTCGCTGGTTCCGGCCTCCATGTGGCCTTCCTTGCCAAAAATTGTGGAAGACCGCTATCTGGGCTCAGCTTATGGTTGTATCTTTTTCATCCAAAATATCGGATTGATGTTGGTTCCCGGACTGATTGGTTACGCGCTTACCGCCGCCAATCCCGAAGTGGCCGCCTCCCTGACCCAGGGTATCACCACGGCAGCAGATGGAACACCTTTAGTTTATGATTACACTGTTCCCGAACTGATATTTGCTGGTTTTGGCGTTTTGGCCTTCTTCCTGGCTTTTGTATTGAAGTCGGTTGACAAAAAACGTGGATATGGACTGGATATCCCCAATAAAAAATAATCAATAAAAAAAGAGCTCCGTTTTGGAGCTCTTTTTTTATTCACTCTCCCCATCCCAACCTGCTATTCGTGCCAGGATCCACCACATGGCGAAGGCCTTACGGTTGGCCGTGATGTGTTGCGTGTTGTGTTCACCATAGATGACCGATCCGCCTGGCCGATCCTTATTTTCGAACCAATACTGGCCTTTGGCTTTGGAGCTTTGCCAAGAGGCATAGAAGGATCCGCCTTTTGTGGAGGTGCCATCGTCGGAGGCATCATCCCAGTATTTGTTGTCCATGTCGTGGGTGTCGATGCTGTAGTAATCGAGGCAATACTGTTTGTTTTTTTCGCAGAAGGCGGTGATTAAATCGGCCTGGTTCTTGGGCTTTCCTGTGCCAATGTTGTTGTTGGCTTCTGCATGACCGGTCATGAAGATAAAGGTGACTGGAGTCTTGCGTTTGCCCGACACGACCTTGGTGCCATCCTTTCCATACTCATTGATGAGCCTTTGCATGCCCGGCAAATAATTGGTGGCAACGTCATGATTGGTGATGCTGCACCACGACCACATCACCACGTTGATGTCGGCATTGGCTGGGGCGTCGAGGAATTTGCGTGTGCCCTCCTCAAAGGCTGTTTCATTAGTGCTTAGGTCAGCCACCCCATTGGCGTATGAGGCAATCACATTGTCTTGAAAATCCAATTTGTTGGTTTGCTTGTTATTGCGGGTGATGCCGAAGAGTTCATTGTCGCCCGTTTTGTAGTCGGGTAACCCGTAAAGACCGTACGACACATGCGTACCGTGCGAGGTGTGCTGGTAGGCCACATGCAATGTTGTGCGAGCTTGATTGATGTAGATGGCCGGAATCTTTCGCAATACCTCTTCGCGGGCAATGGTATGTCCGGCAATGAATTGTGTTCCTTCCGTTGCTGGAGGGATCGGGTCAGGCTCCTTGTTATCGCTTTCACCGCAAGCAGTAAAAAGCAGTAAACCCATGAGTGGAATGATGGTCATGATTTTCATTTGTTTGAAATTAGTTTTTTTGGTTATGTAATTTAGAAAGAGTATTGAATGAAAGCAATAGGAGGTTTTGTTATTTTTGTTAAGTGTTATTGGTTCATTAGTTGTCATATATCCGATGTTGTTGCATCGAAAATCTTATCCAATGAAGAAATCTGTTCTATTGATCTTGTTTTTTGTGTTCCAGATCAGCGTGCATGCCCAGGAATCAGCTGTCGTTCTCGATACTCCGGCGGGGCAGGTGCACGGTTCCCTATTACAACCCATGCATAGCTCGGCCAAAGTGCTGGTAGTTATGGTGGCAGGGTCGGGGCCCACCGACAGGAATGGCAACCAGGCCATGATGCAGAATAATTCGCTGAAACTTTTGGCTCAGGCTTTGGCCGAAAAAGGTATTGCCTCGTTGCGCTACGATAAGCGCGGCGTGGGAGCCAGTGCTGGAGCCATCAAGGATGAGGCCTCGTTGCGCTTCGAGGATTATGTTAGTGATGTGGCTGGTTGGGTGGCCTTGATGGGTGAAGGTGAAAAATTCAAACATATAGTTGTTTTGGGGCATAGCGAAGGGTCATTGATCGGGATGCTGGCCTGCCAGAAAACGCCCAAGGTTCATGCTTTCGTCTCTCTGGCGGGTCCGGGCACAACCGCTGGTGACCTTATTCGCGAGCAGATGAAGCCCCAGCCTCCTATAGTTCGCGACATGGTTTTACCGCTTCTTCAGCGCTTGGAGAAAGGTGACACCATAGGCCAGGTGAATCCAATGCTTTATGCTCTATTCCGTCCCAGTGTGCAGCCTTATATGATCTCATGGATGAAGTACAACCCAGTTACAGAGGTTAAGAAATTGAAAATCCCAGTGATGGTTGTTCAAGGGGCGATGGATATGCAGGTGTCAACCCACCATGCCGATTTATTGAAGGAGGCCTTGCCTTCGGCGCAGCTGGTGGTGATTCCTCAAATGAACCATGTTCTAAAGGATTGTGCCTCCCTTCAAATGAGCGATCAAATGCCGGTTTATACCGATCCACAGTTACCTGTTAATGTTCAGTTGGTGGATGAGCTGGTGCGGTTCTGCAATTCATTAAGGTGATAGCTTATTTTATAATCTTAAATATTTGGTATGAGTAAGTTATTTCAAATTGTCCATCTCATGATATTGTTGTGGTTGTTCTCTTCGTGCAGCGTTTATCAATATGCTTCGGTGGAGAGCGATTTGCCAAAGAATGAATATTCTGAGTTTGTTGTTGAAAATGACTCCTTGGTGCTTAAGTTCTCCTTTAAAGGTGAGAATTTGCCCGTCAATATTGAAGTGTACAATAAGCTGGACAAGCCTCTTTATTTAGATTGGAAACGCTCTTCGGTGGTGATCAACGACAAAAGTTACTTGTTGAAAAAGGATGTGACGCAGGTTGAGCTGACCTCCCAAACCATTAGCGTGAATGACAACAACACCTTCAACAGTGTTTATTCCTATGGCTCGCTTTCGGGCAACTTGATCAATCAAGGGTTGGAGAGTTTTATTCCTCCCAAAGCCTCCATTGCCATCACGCCTTGCCACTTGCGCAGTGAGTTTTTTGATCCCCCGGCTTCGGTGGCAGAAGAACGCATCACCGTTCCCGGACTCAGCTCGCCGGTTACCATGCGGCGGCACCTATTCAACCAGGAGAATACTCCAATGGGTTTCCGGTTGTTCCTAACCATGTCGTATGCCAGTGACTTCCATGAACCGGTGTTTTTCGACCATGTGTTTTATATTTCCGAGTTGTCGCGCAGCTATTCTTCGGAGAATGAGATGTTGATGAAAGCGGCCAACCGGTCGTACATTAGTAAAGTGTCAAACTTTGGGGGAGTCCTTGGTGTGATTGCCATATCCTGCCTAGCTGTTGTGGGGCTGGTTGCAGGCATCAACCAAACACCTTAAATGTAAGTTACTGTGTGGTTTTAAATGGTTCCTTTGCGAAAAGTTCGCACAATTTATCCTACATTTGCATCGAAATAATTACGGAGGATATACATTGAAGCTGATAGTTAAGACCATGCATGGGCTAGAAGATGTTCTGGCTGAGGAGTTGAAACAATTGGGAGCACAACAAATCACCCCCATGCGGCGGGGTGTTTCGTGTGAAGGCGACCTGAAATTGATGTACCAGATCAATCTCTGGTGTCGCACGGCGCTGCGGGTGATGATGCCAGTCCATACTTTTACGGCCACAACCGAGGCTGAAGTTTACGAGGCTACTCTGAAATATGAATGGCATACCATATTGGACAACGATAAGACCTTTGCCATCGATCATGTGGTTTTTTCCAATCTCTTTAAACATACCGGTTACCTGGCGCTTAAAACCAAAGATGCCATCGTCGATCAAATCCGTAATGTGACGGGGGCTCGTCCCAGTGTGAATGTGCAGGATCCCGATGTGCTGATCAACCTGCATGTGGCTAACGATGTGGTGACCATTTCGGTGGACTCATCGGGCGATCCACTCAACCGGCGCGGTTACCGCATTGGCGTGCACCCTTCGCCCATCAACGAAGTGCTGGCAGCCGGCATGTTGTTGAAGGCCGGATGGAATCCCAGCATCACGCTGATTGATCCCATGTGTGGAAGTGGAACCATCGTGCTGGAAGCAGCCATGATGGCCAAAAATATGGCTCCGGGCTTGCGCCGTGAAAAATTCGGCTTCATGAGCTGGAAAAACTTTGATGCCAAATTGTGGCAGGAGCTGAAAGAGAGTGCCAAAGCTGCGGTGACATCGCCCCGTGTGAATATATTGGGTAGCGATGTTGACATCCGTGCTGTTGATGTGGCAAAACACTCCTCCTTGGAGTTTGGCCTCAACCAAGAGATCCGAATACAGAAATGTGCCTTCAAGGATCAGCAACCGCTGACAAAAAATGGTATGCTGGTGATCAATCCCCCCTATGGCGAACGATTGAAGAAAGAAGATATTGTTAGTTTCTACAAGGAGATGGGATACTATTTGAAGAGGAACTTCCCTGGTTACGAGGCATGGATCATCAGTTCTAACCTCTATGCCATGCGGTTGATGGGGTTGCGCTCGAAAGAGAAGTTTACCCTTTATAACGGTTCGCTGGAGTGCACCTATAACCATTATGTTATGAAAGAACAAACGGTTTAATAGGCTCAGGCTCACCGGAATTTAAATATTACAGACTTTGCCTCTTGCGGCAGGGTCTGTTTTAGTTTATAACGGTCATTGCTTTGATTGTATGTTTGAATGATTAATTTTGTCCTGATGAGGGGTTGGTTATTTAACAGAGAACCACTTGTCGGTTGTGTTGTTATAGTAATGCCGGTTCCTTAAGCCGGTTTCAAATGACAATTTTTTAAAACCTTTGTTATGCAGAATAGGATTACTTCGTTGTTTAATATAAAATACCCTGTGATTCAGGGAGGTATGGTGTGGTGCAGCGGCTGGCGATTGGCATCGGCGGTGAGCAACAATGGTGGTTTGGGCTTGTTGGGTGCCGGAAGCATGTATCCCGAGGTGTTGCGCGAACACATCCAAAAGATGAAACAGGCCACCACCAACCCCTGGGGTGTTAATGTGCCTCTGCTCTATCCCGATATCGACCAATTGATTGATATCCTCGAAGAGGAGCAGGTGAAGATTGTCTTCACATCGGCCGGCAACCCTGCTAAATACACTCAACGTCTCAAATCGAAAGGGATGACGGTGGTGCATGTGATTGCCAATACCAAATTTGCCCTTAAATGCGAGGAGGCAGGTGTGGATGCTATTGTGGCCGAGGGTTTTGAAGCCGGAGGACACAACGGACGTGAGGAGACCACTACGATGGTGCTGATCCCAAAAATAAGACAGGTCACTTCGTTGCCCTTGATTGCTGCCGGCGGCATTGCCACCGGACAATCGATGGCGGCTGCCATGATGTTGGGTGCCGAGGGAGTTCAGATTGGTTCCTTGTTTGCCTCGGCACAAGAGTCGAGCGCCCATGAGGCTTTCAAACAGAGGGTTTTGGCCACCATGGAAGGCGACACGATGTTGTCACTCAAAAAGTTGTCGCCGGTGCGGCTGATCAAGAACGAGTTTTTTCAGCAGGTCGATCAGGCCGAACAGCGGGGTGCTGCCGCCGAAGAGCTGCGTGCTCTTTTGGGGCGCGGACGTTCCAAAAAAGGTATTTTTGAAGGCGACATGGTGGATGGTGAGCTGGAGATTGGGCAGTGCGCAGCACTGATCGACCGCATTGAGCCAGTGGAAACTATCATGGATAGGTTATTGTTCGAATACCGCAATGCTCTTGGCGAAATTGCCAACAACCATAGATTTGATTTTTGATGATAAAAATAGAACGACATATACTCGACAATGGATTGACCGTGATTGCCCATGTGGATCGCTCAACGCCCCTCGCGGCGCTGAATGTGCTCTACAAGGTGGGTGCCCGCAACGAGGATCCGCAGCGGACGGGGTTTGCCCATCTGTTCGAACACCTGATGTTTGGCGGTTCGAAGAATATCCCTTCGTACGACTCTCCGTTGCAGATGGTGGGGGGCGACAACAACGCCTTCACCAGTAACGACATCACCAACTATTACCTCACCCTGCCGGCCAACAACATTGAAACGGGCTTCTGGCTCGAGTCGGATAGGATGATGGAGCTGGCTTTTTCGCCCGAGAGCCTGGAGGTGCAGCGCAAGGTGGTGATTGAGGAGTTCAAACAGCGCTACCTTAACCAGCCTTATGGAGATATCCCTTTGTTGGCAAGGCCTTTGGCCTATAAGGTGCATCCTTACCAGTGGCCAACCATCGGCAAGGATCTCTTGCATATCGAGCAAGCCACGCTGGATGACGTAAAGGACTTCTTCTATAGCCACTATGCACCCAATAATGCCATTGTTACTGTGACTGGCAATATTGACCCGCAGGAGATTTTCAGAATGGCCGAAAAGTGGTTTGGCTCTATCCCCAAGCGTCAACTTAAAAACGCAGTTGTGCCACGCGAGCCTGAGCAAACCGAGTTGCGCGAGCTGCATGTGACGCGCCCTGTGCCGGCCGATTACATTCAAGTGATGTTCCACATGCCTGGTAGGGTGGAGCCCGGATACCAGGTGGTTGATCTGTTGTCGGACCTGCTGGCCAACGGGCAGTCGTCGCGGCTGGTGCAATCACTGATGAAGGAAAACCAGCTCTTCAGCGACATCAACGCTTACATCAGTGGCGACAACGACCCGGGATTGTTTACTGTAACAGGCAATATGTTGCCGGGCATCTCCTTGGAGACTGGCTATCAGGCGATATGGGACGAACTCAATAAGCTGAAGGATGAACTGGTGAGCGAATATGAGCTCCAAAAGGTGAAGAACCGCGTGGAGTCGGTGGTGGTGTTTTCTGAAATCAGCTTTTTAAATAAGGCGATGAACCTGGCTCATTACGAGATGATTGGAAAGGCCGAAGACATCAACCTTGAGGTGGAACAATACCGGTGTATCACCCGTGAGGACTTGCAAAGCCAAGCATGCCGCCTCTTCCGCCCCGAGAATTGCTCGGTATTGTATTACCATGCCAAAGAAAAGGAGAACCAATGACGACATTGAAACGAAATATACAACCCCCTGTCAACGGGATCATCATCCCGCCGTTGCAGGAACCTACCACCATTGGTTTGAACAATGGGCTCAAACTTCATTTTTTGGAGGGGGGCTCGCAAGGTGTGGCCAAGGTTGATTTTATCTTCCCAGCCGGATCGGTGCAGGCCGCAAAATCGCTTGTGGCATCCACCACCAACACAATCCTGGCCGAAGGCACCAAGAGCATGACCTCTGCGGAGGTCTCCGAAAAGCTCGATTATTATGGCGCCTATCTTTGGCAGTACACCAACTACCACTATTCGGTGTTCACATTCTTTTGTTTGTCGCGTTACCTGCCCGAGTTGTTGCCTTTGGTGGAGGAGATCATCAAAGATCCAGTCTTTCCGCAGGAGGAGCTCGATATCTATCTTAACCGGCGTCGTCAGGAGTTTCTGGTAGATCTTCAGAAGGTGAAGATCCTTTCGGCCCGGCGGTTCAATAAAACCATGTTTGGCGAGGAGCATCCTTACAGCAATATGTTGGAGATGCATAGTTTCGATAATATCACCCGCAACGATGTGGTCGATTTTCATAAACGCACCTATTCCCCCACCAATGCTCATATTATTGCAGCGGGATTGCCTGGGAAGAATTTTCCTGAGCTTATCGACCGTTATTTTGGCAATAACTGGGAGGCCATGCCTGAGATCAACGATCATCTGACGGCCAACCACAAACCCGGCAGTGCTTATGTGTTTGAGGAGCACGACTGGGCCATTCAATCATCGGTGCGCATCGGGCGGCCGCTTTTCAATCGCTCGCACCCCGATTTTATCCCGCTCTCAATCCTCAATACCGTGTTGGGCGGTTATTTTGGCTCCCGCCTGATGACCAATATCCGGGAGGAGAAAGGACTTACTTATGGTATCGGATCCTCCATCGTGCCCATGAAATATAGTGGATATTGGATGATCTCGACTGAGGTGAAGGCCGAAAACCGTGAGCTTGCTGTTCAGGAGATATTCAACGAATTGGCCAAATTGCGCGATGAACCCATTGGTGCCGAAGAGCTTGAGTTGGTGAAAAACTACCTGATGGGCGAGATGATCCGTACTTTTGATGGGCCATTGGCTACTTCGGATCAGTTTCGCGGTCAGTTGGTGTCCGATCTAGGGATGAATTATTTCAACCGTTATGCCGAAATCATCAACAGCATCACCTCGACCCAATTGCACCAGCTGGCTCAAACCTATTTGAAGCAAGAGGATTTTATTACTATCGTGGCCGGAAAATAGGTTGGTGCTTTGTACCTTACGCAAGATGTAGGAATAGTCCACATATTTATTTATATTTACCTGTTATCATAGTTTTTTCTTATGGCTCACCGGCAATCCGAACAACAAGAAGAGGAATTCATCAGGCAGCAACTGCAATCGCTTATCGAAGCTTGTCCAAGGTGTCAGAAGGAGGAGAGTATTAAGCTGATTCATAAAGCTTTTGATATAGCCAATAACGCACACAAGGGCATGCGACGCCGCTCTGGTGAGCCTTACATCCTTCATCCCATAGCGGTGGCCCGCATTTGTGTGGAAGAGATTGGGTTGGCCACCAAAGGGATTGTGGCGGCCTTGTTGCACGATGTGGTGGAGGATACCGAATTGACCATTGATGATATCAAAATCCTTTTTGGTGCCAAAATTGCCTCTATTGTTGATGGGTTGACCAAGTTGGAGGGGGTGTTCGACCAGAATGCCTCGCAGCAGGCCGAGAATTTCCGCAAATTGCTCATCACCATGGTGGACGATGTGAGGGTGATTCTGATCAAACTGGCCGACCGTCTCCACAATATGCGGACGCTCGACTCGATGCCCGAGAACAAGCGATTCAAGATTGCCGGCGAAACGCTTTACATCTATGCCCCCCTGGCGCATCGCCTGGGGTTGAATGCCATCAAAACAGAGCTGGAGGATTTGAGCCTCAAGTATGAGCATCCTCAGATCTACAACGATATTTACAGCCGGGTCAAGGAGAATGAAGAGAACTATCTCCAGATCATCGACCGGGTGGCCAAGCCCATTCGGGAACGGCTGAAGCTGGAAGGATACCAGTTCGACATCAAGGCCCGCCCAAAATCGGTTTACTCCATCTGGAGCAAGATGCAGAAGAAAAATGTGCCTTTCGAAGAGATTTACGACCTTCTGGCCATGCGCATCGTCTTCAAGCCTTTTTCTGAGATGCCCGAAAAAGCACAGTGTTGGGCCATTTACTCCACCGTTACCGATATTTACAAACCAAAACCCGACCGTTTGCGCGACTGGGTGAGCACGCCCAAAGCCAATGGCTACGAGGCGTTGCATACCACGGTGATGGGTCCTGAAG
>JAGPIS010000204.1 GCA_018054835.1 Breznakibacter sp.
CGCACAGGTTGGTGGAGTTGGAAGTATAAGCAGATATTTTTCATGGTTGGTCTTTATTTTTGATGGTTGTTTGTTGTCAGATGAAGCGTTGAAAGATAAACCTCCTTGATGCGGAGCGCTGAGTTTTCCCATTTCAATTGGTCAACTTCCTCCTTCCCGTATTTCTTGAAGGTACTCGAAAGCGAAGGGTATTTCAACACACCGTAGATGGCATCGGCCATGGCATCAATATCCCAAAAGTTGGTTTTGATGGCATAGGTTAAAATCTCAGCCACACCCGACTGGTGGGATATCAACACCGGCACATTGCTTTGCATGGCTTCCAACGGGCTGATGCCGAATGGCTCCGAAACGGATGGCATGATGTACAAATCGCTTATCCCAAGCATGTTGAATACATCGTCACCTTTCAGGAATCCTGTGAAGTGGAATTTGTCCATGATTTTCAGTTGGGCTGCCCGGCGGATCATCTTTTCCATCATGTCGCCACTGCCGGCCATCACAAAACGCACATTGTCCATCCTTTTCAGCACTTTGTGCGCCGCTTCGATAAAGTATTCCGGACCTTTTTGCATGGTGATGCGCCCCAAGAAGGTGACTATCTTTTCATCAACAGCTTTGTCTTGGGCTGTTTTTAGTTCTTTCACCGGATCCACTGCATTGTAAACCGTGACGACTTTGTCGGGGTCGATGTTGTATTTTTCTATCACAATGCTGCGGGTAAGGTTGCTCACGGTTATGATTTTGTCGGCGGTCTCCATGCCTTGCTTCTCGATGTCGTAAACCACCGGGTTCACGCTTCCGCCGCTTCGGTCGAAATCGGTGGCATGCACATGGATTACCAGTGGCTTCCCGGAGGCCTGCTTGGCGGCGATGCCTGCCGGATAGGTCAGCCAGTCGTGCGCATGGATAATATCGAAGTCATGGTCTTGTGCAATCACATTGGCAACAATGGCATAGTTGGCAATCTCCTGCAACAGATCCTTGCCATATTTTCCGGTGAAATAGAGTTTCCCTTCAGCGTCGGTCTGTAGGTATTTCAAGGTTGAGGATACTTCGCTGCTTTTGAGGCGCCAAAATTCCTCCGGATCGACATAGGGCACCAGTTTGGAATCCACCTCTATGTATTCGATGTTTTTTTGGAAACGGCTGTAATTTAGCTTTCTATATTTTAATGGGATATTGTTGGCGCCAATGATTTTGATCTTGCTCTGGTCTTCATCGCCAAAAGCTTTGGGCACCACAAAGGTGACCTCCAGATCGGGAATGGTGGCCATGCCCCGGGTCAGTCCGTAACAGGCTGTGCCCAACCCCCCTGAAATATGTGGTGGAAATTCCCATCCAAACATTAATACTTTCATCTGCTTTTGTTTAGGCGTTAGTTTCTGTGATGTGGATGATGCGCAACACTGCGGCCACGTTCCAAGCCATGGATACGGCGCCTTTGCCCTGATGGGGCGAATTGCCATTGTAGCACTCGCTGATGGTGCCAAGGCAATGCTCTGTCATCTCCGATTCAAATTCTTCGATGATCCGCTTCAGCACCGATATGGCACTTCTGTTGTTGATGGCCATTTGAGCATCGGCTACAAAGGCTATCAACCAGGGATATACTGCCCCTTGGTGCAGGGCTTTGCTGCGCATCTCTTCATTTCCTTCAATCACGCCCTGGTATTTTGCGTGCTGTGGCGATAGGCTGCGGAGTCCTTTGGGGGTCAGCAGTTCGCTCATGACCGTGTCGAGGATCGATTTCTTTTGTTCCTTAGTTAGCGGGCTATAAGGTAATGCAACGGCAATGATCTGGTTGGGACGAAGGGCTTTGTCGCTTGTTGTCCCATCCAGATTGTCGTACAGGTAACCCTTGGCATCATACCAATAGCTTTGAGGGAAGGAGTTGTCCAGTTTCGCCAATATGGGTTTCCATGTGGCAAGGCAATCTTCATCCTTTAGTTGCTTTGCGGTATCCAGCAAGGTGGCAATAGCATTGTACCAAAGTGCGTTAACCTCCACCGGCGAGCCGTAGCGTGGCGTAACGGGTTTGTTGTCAACCATGGCGTTCATCCAGGTGAGCGGATGGTTTTCCCGTCTGGCATCAATTAGTCCATTTTCTAGCAGTTGGAGTTGGTTTGGAACTCCTCGTTTGTAAAATTCCAAAATCTCCTTCAGCAATGGATAGTATTTGGTCAGGTAATTGGTTTTTCCGCAAACCTTTTGGCACTCTTTTAAGGTATAGAACAGCCAGAGGGGTACATCCACATCCTCCAGGAGAAGGGATTTGGAATCCTTGTCGAGGTACTTTTTCCGGATGGCTTCCACACTGGTTTCTAAAATATGAAGGAAGGGTTTCTTGTCTTCCTGGTAGAGGGTTAGTCCCGGCAAAGCCACCAAGGTGTCGCGCAACTGCTCTTTGTACCAGTGGTAGCCGGCAATCAACGTGGCATGGTTGTTTTTGTTGACCACAAATTGTTGCGCCGCATTGACCAGGTTGTTGAGCATGGTGCAACGGGGTACCCGGGCATTCACCTCGCGCGTGAATTTTGCCTTTAATCCCGATGTTGAAGTCTCTTTTAAGCCAACAGCAAATACAATACTTTCGCCTTTTTCTATGTCGATTTCAAAGTACCCGGGCACATAAAGATCCTCGCGGAAATGGTATCCGCGGTGCTGCTCTTTCATGTATTCAACATCGCGGTACCAGTCGGGGATGGGAATGAACTCGCTCTTCTTGTTGCATTGTAGGTACAGTGGCGGCAGGGCAGGGTAGAGTTTGATGCTGATGCCGTTGTTTATTTCGGTGTAATGGGTGTCAGCCAATAAGTTTTGGCAAGTGAGTTCATGTATGTTGCGGAACGCTAAAAATGGCTTCAGCCTTAGTTTGGTGGCCGAATGAGCTTCCAGTAGGGTGTAGCGCAGCAGCACCTGATGTTCGTTGGCTGCCAGCATCAGCTCCTGGGATATCAAAACACCCCCTACGCGGTAGGTGAGTTTGGGTGTGGGGTTGGTTTCAAAGTCCCAAATGTACTTGTGCCCTTTGGGTTCGAAATGGTTGTCCTGGTATTGTTGAATGCCCAGGTTGAAGCTCTTGTCCCGTTGGATGACCGAGCATTGCAGCGAGGAGAGCATCACGTAACGTTCATCCGATTCATCGTCAATTGGGCACACCAATAACCCGTGGTATTTCCGCGTGTTGCAGCCAATTATTGTGGTGCTGGAGTAGGCGCCAGCTCGGTTGGTGCGTAATATTTCCCTGAAAAGAGTGTATTCAAGGTTTACAAGCTTCGTTTTGTCCACTTGTGTATATTTCATAGTTTTTCATGTTTAGGTTATCATTTGGATTGATTGGATGCGTTACATTTTATTTTCCATGGGTATAAATCGGTGGAATATTGATAAATATACCTTTTAGGCTAATTTAAGGTTAATTTGAATCATTAAAAATGGCTTTGGCTTTTTTTAAGAAATTATTCGCATCTATTAACGGATAG
>JAGPIS010000001.1 GCA_018054835.1 Breznakibacter sp.
TCGAAGTGATTAGGAACTACATCATCCAATTCTTCAAGAAGGAGAAGGAGATCACCCCTTTTGTGTTTGTCGATGCCGAACGCGAAGTCGTTCAAACCTTCACCACGCCGGCAGGCATCGAAATCAAACTGGGGGGCTTCATCGACCGCTTGCACAGAAAGGATGGCGCCTTGCACATCATCGACTACAAAACCGGTTCGGGGAAATCGGATGTGGCCAACATTGAGGATTTGTTCGACGCGAAAAAACACAAGGACAATAAAGCCATCTTCCAAACCTTATTATACGGTTTGTTGATCAATCCCGCCGATGATGGGGCTGAAACAGTACAGCCAGGCATTTCGTGGATGAAAAACCTGTTCAAAAACGACTACAACACCAATGTTTATATCAAACCGCCACGGGGGGAGGCCAGCCTAGTGGAGTACAATGCCATAAAAGAAGCCTTCAGGGGGGAGCTTGGCCGCTTGATCGACAGCCTATTTGATGCCGGGAACGACTTTTGCCAAACCAGCAACGAAAAGTCATGCAGCTATTGCACCTTTAAAAACCTATGCAACCGTTAACAAACAAGGCGGGCAGAAAATTCATATTCCTGCACGCCTCTATTATATTATTGGTTCAACAAATCGGGGCGCAAAAGGCGGGTCCGTTCAAAGGCCTGCTGTTCGCGCCATAAGTCAATTTTGGCCTCATGACCACTAAGCAGGATATCGGGCACGCGCCACCCGTTAAACTCAGCCGGGCGAGTATAAACAGGAGGTGAGAGCAGATTGTCCTGGAACGAATCGGTCAACGCCGAGGTTTCATCCGATATAACACCCGGAATCAGGCGGATTACCGCATCCACCACCACCGCAGCAGCCAGTTCTCCCCCAGTAAGGACGAAGTCGCCAATAGATATTTCACCGGTGATATAATGTTCCCGCACCCGGTGGTCAATGCCCTTATAGTGGCCACAAAGAATCATCACATTGCCAGAAAGGGAGAGCGTATTGGCCATTTTTTGATTAAAAGTCTTACCATCGGGCGTCATAAACAAAATATGGTCGTAGTCGCGTTGCGATTTCAAATCTTCTATGCAAGCGGCAATGGGTTCAATCATCATCACCATGCCGGCGCCACCACCAAAGGGGTAATCGTCCACACGTTTGTGCTTGTCGGTGGAGTAGTTGCGGATGTCATGAGTCACAATCTCAACCATACCACGTTCGCGGGCTCTACGGATAATGGATTCACTAAATGGGCCCTCGAACATCTGTGGGAAGAGCGTTAAAATATCAATGCGCATATTCAGCAATTAAATTTGTGCAAAGTTAATTTAAAAAATGGCATGCCGAATGGTTTTCAAACTTCATAAAGGGCTAAAAAAAGCAACAAAAGCCCCTTTATAAAAAAAATAATGCATTTTTCAAAAAAATATTTTTCCTATTGGCCGATTAGCAATATATTCGTAAAAAATATATTAACAGGTTTTTATAACCGTTTTAGTACTGCACCCATATGGAAACAAAGGACCTAAACAATCCGGTTCAACCTGAACTGAATTTGAATTCAACCCAACCGGTTGAAAATGCGAACACCAGCGAGCCATCCGAAGAAAGTGTTGAATCAGAAATCAGCCATCAGGAAAATGAAACATCACACATCGATGACGATTCATCAAATACGGAACAGATTAAATTGGAAGCTTTCACCAAGGAAGAGTTGGTAGCAAGAGCCGTAGAACTATATGGCAGCCACCATTTTGAACATTTCGGCCAAGAAATTGAAAATATCAGGGCTGAATTTTACAAAAAGCACAAACAAGAGGTTGACCAGTTGCGAGCCCAACACGAGGCAGCAGGGGAGCATGCTGAAGCTTTTGCTTCAACGCCTGATCCATTGGAGCAAAAATTGAAAGAGATCTATCAAGAGTATAAGAATAAAAAGCACCAACACCATATTCAAGTAGAGCGGGAAAAAGATTCGAACTACGAACAAAAAATGGCCATCATCGAGGGCATCAAGGATTTGGTGAACCGCCAGGAATCGCTCAACAACACCTTCAACGAGTTCAAGGAGTTGCAGCAAAAATGGCACGAAACAGGGCCCGTCCCACAGGATAAGGTGCGCGATCTTTACGAAAACTACAACCTCAGCATTGAGAATTTTTACGGATACATTAAGATCAACAAGGAGTTGAGGGATCTGGATTTGAAAAAGAACCTGGAAGCCAAGGTTGATTTATGCGAAAAAGCTGAAAAACTGGTTTTGGAAACCTCCATCATCAAAGCATTTCAGACCCTGCAGAAATATCATGAGTTGTGGCGTGAAATAGGCCCGGTGCCCCGCGAGAAGAAAGATGAAATATGGGAGCGCTTCAAAGAGGCCACCACACTCATCAACAAAAAGCACCAGGAGTATTTTGAAAGCATGAAAGAGCAGCTTTCGAAAAATCTGGAAGCCAAAACCGAATTGTGCGAGAAAGCAGAAGCATTACTGAAAGATGCGCTTGAAACGCCCAAGGATTGGGAAAACAAAAGTAACGAGCTGATTGAGCTCCAAAATATTTGGAAAACCATTGGTTTTGCCCCAAAAAAGGAAAACACACTGATTTATGAAAGGTTCCGCACTGGATGCGATGATTTCTTCAACGCCAAACGTGAATTTTTCAAACACTACAAGTCGGATCAAATCAACAATCTCCAGTTAAAAACGGAATTGTGCATGCAGGCAGAAAGCATGAAAGAGAGCAGCGACTGGAAAAAGACCACCGATGAATTCATCAAAATCCAGAAAAGATGGAAGGATATTGGGCCAGTACCACGCAAACACTCCGATGCTATTTGGAAACGTTTCAGAAGTGCATGCGATTACTTCTTCGAACAGAAAAGCAAGTTCTTCAGCCATATTGATGAATCGCAGGAAGAGAACTTGGCCAAGAAGAAGGCTTTGATCGAAGAGCTGAAGCAATACCAGAACTCCGAGGATTCAGAATTAAACTTTAAAACCCTCCAGGATTTCCAACACCGTTGGAATGAAATTGGTCATGTGCCCATTGCCGATAAGGAGACGATCAACCAAGAGTTCAGAAGCCTGATCAATGCCCATTTCGACAGTTTGAATATGGATGAGTTCAACAAGAACATCCAGAAATTCAGGAACAAACTGGAAAACTACCGGTCGGAAACCAGCGCCCAGGAGCGGATCAATGTGGAGCGCAATAAAATCATCAACAAAATTAAGCAACTCGAAAACGACATCACGCTTTGGGAGAACAACATTGGATTTTTTGCCAAGTCGAAAAAATCGGATGCCCTGATACGCGATTTCACGCATAAGATAGAGAGCAGCCGGAAGAATATTGAGCTTTTGAATAAAAAGCTGGATATGATTGATGAGCAATCCAAATAAATCATAAGAAAGCCGGTATAACAACCGGCTTTTTTTAGATTATTACCTCTGGCATATTATTTTGCACCATTTTTACTACCTTTGTGGCTTTAAAAACAGAAGAAAATACTTGTAATTAATTAACAATTAAAATTTTAGAGCTGTGCCCGATTCAAGATATGTTTTCGTTACAGGAGGTGTTGCCTCATCACTGGGGAAAGGCATTATTTCAGCTTCCCTGGCAAAACTCCTTCAGGCCAAGGGGTATAGGGTGACCATACAAAAGCTGGATCCATACCTTAACATCGATCCCGGAACATTAAACCCATACGAACATGGCGAATGTTATGTCACGGAGGATGGTGCTGAAACGGATTTGGACCTGGGTCATTACGAGCGCTTTTTAAATGTGCCCACCTCACAGGACAACAATGTGACCACTGGACGCATCTATCAAAATGTGATCAACAAGGAGCGGCGGGGCGATTATTTGGGCAAAACGGTTCAAATCATTCCCCATATCACCGATGAGATTAAACGGAACATCAAGATTTTAGGATCCCGACATAAATTCGATGTGGTTATCACCGAAATTGGCGGCACCGTGGGCGACATCGAGTCATTGCCCTACATTGAAGCCGTGCGCCAAATGAAATGGGAACTGGGCAACCGTGTCATGGTGATCCACCTGACCCTTGTTCCATATTTGAATGCCTCGGGCGAATTAAAAACCAAGCCCACTCAGCATTCGGTAAAAGCATTGCTCGAAACCGGCGTGCAACCCGACGTGCTGGTTCTCCGCACAGAAAAAGAGCTGGGAGCTGATTTGCGCAAGAAAGTGGCACTTTTCTGCAATGTCGATCCCGCAGCGGTCATCCAATCCATCGATGTGAAATCCATCTATGAAGTTCCCATCCGCATGCAAGACCAAGGATTGGATGAGATCGTGCTCAGGAAACTGCAGCTTCCGGTAAAGGAGAAGGCTGACATGGCCGACTGGAAATCGTTCCTATCGAAGATGGCCAATGCCCAAGAAAAAGTGAAAATAGGTTTGGTGGGCAAATATGTTGAGTTGGCCGACTCCTACAAATCCATCATAGAATCGCTGGTACATGCATCGACCTACAACGACCGTAAAGCCGACATCCATTTGATCCATTCGGAAACCATAACTCCTGAGAATGTTGCGGAGAAACTGGAAGGGATGGATGGCATTTTGGTGGCACCCGGTTTTGGACACCGCGGCATCGAAGGCAAGCTGTATGCCACCCAATACGCACGCGAAAACAACATCCCATTTTTAGGGATCTGCTTGGGCATGCAAATGTCGGTCATTGAATATGCCCGCAATGTGCTCAAATATGCCGATGCCAACTCAACCGAGATGAACCATTCAACAGCTTATCCGGTGATTGACATTATGGAAGCACAAAAGGACGTCACCGAAAAAGGCGGCACCATGCGTTTGGGCGCCTATGATTGCCAGGTTAAGAAGGGTACGAAGGCATTTGAAGCCTACCAATCGGAATCCATCCGTGAACGGCACCGCCACCGCTATGAATTCAACAACGACTACTTGAAAGCCTTCGAGCAGTCGGGCATGATTGCCAGTGGCATCAACCCCGACACCGGATTGGTTGAGATTGTGGAGATTCCAAACCACAAATGGTTTGTTGGGGTTCAATTCCACCCGGAGTACAGCAGTACTGTTCTAAAACCACACCCCATATTCATGGCATTTATTAAGGCCGCTATTGCAAATAAATAATAGAAAACAATAACAATGGATAAACAATCTATTACCGGTTTAGTACTTATTTTTTTAATACTGGTACTCTTTTGGTGGATCAATGCCCCCAATGAAGAGCAACAAAAGAAATGGCAACAACATCACGACTCGGTTCGCAGGGTCGAGTTGGCGTATCAGGACAGTATGACCAAAGCCCAAGCTGCAAGGGAAATTGAAAATACAACTGCCGATTCAGCCACCGTGAGTCTTGAAAAATCGCAAACCTATGGCCTATTATCAGAAGCCATTGAAGGCGAAAACCAGTTTTTCACAATCGAAAACAACCTGATGAAAATCACCCTTTCATCAAAAGGTGGACGTGTTTATTCGGTTGAGCTTAAGGATTACAAGACATTTGACAAAAACCCCTTGATCCTGTTCAATGGTGAAGAAAACCGATTTGGCTTCCCATTCAACTACAACAACCGGGTTTACCACACCAACAACCTCTTTTTCAAAGCGAAGGAAGCCAATGCCGATGCCATTAAAATGGTTGTTGAAGCCGGTGAAGAGGGTCGCCTGACCTACTCCTACCAGCTAAAAAAGGATAGCTATATGGTCGATTTCTCCATCCAATCGGAGAATATGCAAAACATCATATCCATCAACACCCCATCCATCGACTTGGAGTGGTATATGAAAATGCCGGCACAGGAGAAAGCAAGAACCATGGAGATCCAGAACTCGGGTGTATATTACCGCTTCCACCAGGCCGACGTGGACTGGCTCAATGCCGCCAAACAGGACGAGGAAGACATACGCACCAAGGTGGATTGGGTGGCCTTCAAGGATCAATTCTTCTCTTCTATCTTGATTGCCAAAAGTCCGTTTACAGGAGCCAACATCACCTCGAGCCCCTACCCTGAAACCGACAAAACCAATCTCCGCGATGCAGAAGCAAAACTGGGTGTGCCATTCGATTTCAACCAATCAGCCAAGGCTGAATTTAACTTCTTCTTCGGCCCCAACTATTTCTATACCTTTAACCAGTATAAAGAGTTGGAATTGACCAAACTCATTCCATTAGGTTGGGGAATCTTCGGATGGATCAACCGTTATGCCGTGATCCCTGTATTCAAATTCCTCGAAGGATTCATGGGCAACTATGGTCTGATCATCCTGATATTAACCATATTGATCAAACTGGTACTCTTCCCCTTCACCTACAAGTCGTACATGTCAACGGCCAAAATGAAGGTGCTGAAGCCGCAAATTGACGAAATCAACAACAAGATCCCCAAGGAAAAAGCGATGGAGCGCCAACAGGCCACCATGGCACTGTACAAGAAGGCAGGCGTCAATCCACTGGGCGGATGTTTGCCCATGTTGCTGCAAATGCCCATTCTGATCGCCATGTTCCGATTCTTCCCGGCGTCCATTGAGCTGCGGCAGGAAGCTTTCCTGTGGGCCGATGACCTGTCATCGTACGATTCCATATTCAGTTTGCCATTCAACATCCCATTCTATGGCGATCATGTGAGTTTGTTCTGTTTGTTGATGTCGATCGTCAACATCATCTACACGCATATGAACTCCGAAATGACGCAATCGAGCAACCAGATGCCCGGCATGAAAACCATGATGTATATGATGCCGGTAATGTTCTTGTTCTTCTTCAACAGTTATGCTGCAGGTTTGAGCTATTACTATTTTGTTTCAACGGTTATCACCATCGGACAAACCCTCATCATCAGGCGGTTTGTGGATGAAAATGCCATTTTGATGCAGATTAAAGCCAACCAGAAAAAGCCTGTGAAGAAATCCAAGTTTGCCCAACGCCTCGAGGATATGGCGCGCCAACAGCAACAAATGAAAAAGAAATAACCACAAAAAAACCGGTAGCAAAACTACCGGTTTTTTTTATGTCGAATAAAATCAACTGTTCCTAAAAGGGAATGAAGGCAGCATTTCGATTAAAGGATCCAACACAGAACCGCGGTTGAATTGTGCTGGCGGAACAATAACCTTTAGAGAAAGGGGCAAAATGGATATGTCCACGTCATTCCCTAGCATCAAGGGCTCGCCATCGACATGCCCCAACAAAGGCGTATCGTGCTGCACATGAATCTTCCGAGCCCGGATGATTTCATCGTATTTGCTCTTGTCTATCGACTGGTCGAGCAGAGATAAAAGCAACGCGGGGCCTTCATATTTGGGAAAATCGGCCACCACACAAACATCTATCAACCCGTCATCGATGCGGGCACCAGGTGCAATATGCACATTATTGCCCCATTGCGAAGAGTTGGCAAAACTGATCAAGAAAGCCTCCCGCTCCAACACATGTCCATCGATGGTCAGACGGTAGGATTCCGACTTGTAACTGGCAAACTCCTGGGTTATCAGCCGCATGTATTGCAAGGGGCCACGGCTTTTCACCTGCGAAAACTTCTCACTGATATAAGCATCGAAACCGATTCCTGCCACATTGAGCGAATAGTGGTCATTGACTTTCAGCACATCAATCATCCTGCTGTTGAGGGAATTGATCATCGAAACAGCCTGTTTGATTTTCAACGGTATTTCCAAGAAACGGGCCAACCCATTGCCCGACCCTGTAGGAATAATGGCCAAAGCGGTATTGGAATGCACCAATCCGGCTCCCACTTCATTGACTGTGCCATCGCCACCAACCGCCACCATCACATCAACCTGGTTGGCCATTGATTTTGCCAGCTCATTGGCATGACCTCGGTATTGAGTATAAACTATATCGTATTCGATGGATTGGACATCAAGCTCCTCCTTGACAATCTTTTCCACAACTTTTTTCCGACCAACTCCGGATATCGGATTAATTAAAAACAAAATACGTTTCTTCATATAGAATTTCTCACGGTTGAGTACTAAAAATTAATGAAACAAGCCACCTTTGGGCTTTCCACCTCCTCTTTTTGCAAAAAGAATCACAAATTTAATAATTTCCATCCAGCAACAGTGAAATGGACATAAAAAGAAAAATGATAAAAAATTCAATGATTGTGCATCAAAAATAAGATAATAAATAATAGAAGTATTAAATTCGCAGTAAACTTGATAAAAATGGACTATCTTATCTCATTAGACAAACAGTGGTTGCTTTTGATCAACAGCATGAATTCGCAGTTTGGCGATGTATTCTTCTTCATCTTCACGCAAACCATCACTTGGATTCCCCTGTATGTGCTATTGGCCTGGGCTTTTTTCAAGCATCAGGGCGTTAAAGGGATAATTTCCATTTTATTTATAGCACTAGTGATTACCATTTGCGACCAGATTGCCTCCAATGTTTTCAAGGAGTTGTTTGAACGTTACCGCCCATCTCACGATCCGGTTCTGAAAAACATGGTTCATCTGGTGGGTGGCAAAAGGGGTGGTTTGTACGGATTTATCTCCTCCCATGCAGCCAACTCGTTTGGCTTGGCATTTTTCACCATACTGATTTTTCGAAATTACGTATACACCAGTGCCATTCTTACTTGGGCTATACTGAACTCATATTCCAGAATTTATTTGGGTCTTCACTATCCCGGCGACATCCTTGGCGGGCTTGTTTGCGGAGTTGTTGTTGCATGGCTGATGTACCAACTATACTTATGGGTTATTCCCCGTTTTGTTGTTATCTCCTATTACAACAAACGCACCCTTAAAATGGCCATCATGCGTCTATTCGACAAGAGAACCTTAACAATTCTTTCGCTAACCATTTTCATTATGATTGTCACGATGCTAATTACCTCCAAAGTGATTATGAAACTTTTATAGAAAAATTTTTGTTTTTTAAGAATAATGATTAATTTAGAAGAAGATAAAAGTGAAATCACTTAAATTAATCGTTATGAGCACTACAATAACTTTTAATCAACTCAGGAAGATTAAAGATAGTCTTCCTGATGGCAGCATGAAATCCATTGCAGAGGAGTTAAACCTCGATGTAGAGACTGTGCGCAACTATTTTGGCGGCTGGAATTACAATCGGGGTAAATCATTGGGCGTTCATTTTGAAAAAGGGCCTGATGGAGGCATTGTTGAGCTGGATGACTCCACAATTCTGGATTTTGCACAACAAATCCTCGATGGCAGGCGAATCGTAAAAAACAAAAGTTAAACCATAAAAAAGAAATATCAGACAACCCTATTCCATACGAATAGGGTTTTTTTAAAGATCCTAAAACAAAGCCCCAAATCAAAAAAAATCCATGAGAAACATCCGGATAAGCTTAAAGGCACAAATATTCATACTGCTATATATTTTCACCTATTGCATTTCGGAGGGGCATGCCCAAACCAAACAACCAATGGATGCGACGCAAGGCATCAAACACCAAAAAAACATATTGCTGCTTCACTCATACCACAAAGGGTTCCAATGGACCTCCGACATCAACGAGGCCCTCTGCGAAACCCTGAAGGATGAAAAAAAGATCCATAGTTTCTCGGAATATATGGACACTAAAAAACACGAATCGAAAGCCTATTTCGCGATATTGAAGGAGCTATACAAATACAAATACCCCAAAGGTTACATTGATGCCATCATCTGCTCCGACAACAGCGCCCTGGACTTCGTTATCGAATATGGCGACGAGATATGGGGCAATATCCCAGTCTCCTTTTGTGGAATCAACAATGCCAACAGCTATCGACAAAAAGTTGACACAACCAGAATAAAAGGTGTTGCTGAAAATATAGAAATCACCACAGCTGTGAAAACTGCCTTGAAAATCAACCCACAAATTACCGACATCATTATTGTCACAGATTCGACCCTGACCGGAACGATTTTAATGCAAGAAGCACAAAAAGCAGCGGCTGCCTTTAACGTACAGTTTATTTATTTGGATGATGCACAGGATTTCGTCAAGAGGATTGAAAAAACAGACTTTAGGAACAAAATGGTATTTATACTAAGCCTCTATTCAAAGCAAAACAAATTATCCAACGAGCTCAGCAAGGAAATTGTGTACGAGCTCAACAGCCACGATGCCCTAATCATGGGATCGTGGGATTTTCTATTGAACGGCTTGTCCATTGGCGGACAAGTAATAAGGGCTAAAGACCAAGGACAGGAGGCTGCCCTCATAATGGTTGAAATGCTCAACAACCTCAACAACAGGGCATTTTTAACCGAAACAAAATATGTGTGGATGGCCGATGAAAAAAAATGCTTCGAAAAAAGCATCGTAAAATCCGTCTTCCCGCCAAATACCATATGGGTGAACAGAAAAACAAGTTGGCTAAGCGAAAATGAAGATTTGTTGTTCAACATCTTTTTGGGCATCAATTTTTTCCTGCTGCTGAGTTTATTGTTCTTCACCATCAAGCGGAAACAAAAAAAGGCAGAGTCGTCGTGGGCCGAAAGCGAAAAGCGCCTGGAAATAGCCTTAGAAGCAGCTGCCGGAGGACTTTGGGATGTGCTTATCAGCAAGAAACAACTCTTTATTTCCACCCAATTTGCCCGACTGCTGGGGTACAACTCGGTGGAAGAACTGGATCTATCATTTGAAAACTGGACAAAGTTGATATTTTCCAATGACCTGGAAATCTTCACCGATAAAATATATCTTCACTATACCAGACAAACACCTAAAATCAATGCTGACTGCCGATTTATCAAATCGACCGGGGAACCGGTATGGTTTGCCATCTATGGCAAAATCACAGAATGGAGCAGCGACGGCAAACCCGAAAGAGTGACGGGCATTATCATCAACATCAATCAGCAAAAGGAGTTTGAAGAGCAACTCAAGCAGGCCAAGGAAAAGGCAGAGATTTCGGATCGGTTGAAATCATCCTTCTTGGCCAACATGTCGCATGAAATACGGACACCCATGAATGCCATCATCGGATTCACCGAAATTGTAATGACGCAAGAAAACACGCAAGAAGACCAACAACAATTCCTTAATATCATCAAAAACAGTGGCGACACACTACTGAACCTCATCAACGACATTATTGATATTTCCAAGATAGAATCGGGCTACATGAATATTAGCATCGAAAAGTTCCAATTGGTTGAAATCGTTGAATCCATTAAAAACATCATTGCTAATCAAATATCCACCTACGAAAAAGATATCAAGTTTCATATCACCAGCCACCCCGAATTAGCCGATATAACCATTGAATCGGATCCCCTGCGAATCAAGCAGATACTCCTCAACCTGTGCACCAACGCCGTCAAATTCACCGACACCGGGTACATTGAGTTGAATATAATCCATACCGAACACCAGGTCAAATTTTCGGTTAAGGACACAGGAACCGGTATTCCGCCCAATTTTGTGAACACCATCTTCGACCGCTTCCGCCAGGTGGATGAAAACTCTTTCAGGAAATTCAGCGGGACAGGGCTTGGGCTCTCCATCACCAAAAGTTTGGTGAACATGCTCAAAGGCGAGATTTCGGTCACCACCCAATTGGGGCATGGCAGCACATTTACGGTAACCATACCTCTGCCCTCAACCGAAATAAGCAATAAACCGCAGGTGAACGCCCCCGTTTCGTAACATTATACTAAATTTGCAACAAAAAAGATATATGGAGTTGCTTTTCGATGCCAGTTTCATGGGCAGCGGTGTTTTGTGTGAGGACGAAAGCCGTCACGCCATCAGTGTTCTACGCCACAAAGAAAATGACGTATTGAATATCACCAACGGGAAGGGTGAATTGTTTGAATCGCGTATCATCAGAGCCCATCATAAAAAATGCGAACTGGAGCTCATCCAGACACACCATTGGGACAAACCAACCCCTTGGTTGCATATGGCTGTGGCACCCACAAAAAATATTGACCGTTTCGAATGGTTTTTGGAGAAAGCCACCGAATTGGGCATTCAAGAAATCACGCCCATTATTTGCGACCACTCCGAGAGAGATAAAATACGGTTGGACCGGATGGAAAAAGTGCTGGTTGCAGCCATGAAACAATCGCTCAAGTATTGGTTGCCAATACTGAATGAGCCAACCTCCTTGGCTGAATTTATTGCTCGACCATCGACTGGCACGCAAAAGTTCATACTCCACTGCCGCGAAGCAGCGAAAATGCATCTTTTCAATGCCACCCTCCCGCAACAGGATTCCATTGTACTGATAGGGCCAGAAGGCGATTTTTCGGTTCGAGAGATTGAGATGGCACGGGCAAACCAATACATGGAAGCCACTTTAGGTGACAACCGGTTGAGGACAGAGACCGCCGCCTTGGCTGCCTGCCATATTGCCAATCTGAAAAACGATATTGGGAATTATCAACAGCTAAGATAATCGGCCAGGGTCTTATTCTCCAGATAATCCTTGAAAGCACCGCCAAGCCGATTGGTCAAATCGCCTAAAATACATTTATCAAAAGGGCATTCTGTTTTATTGCCAGGGCAGTTTTGCACATTGATCTTGCCTTCAATGGCTTCGTAAATATCCAATAATCGAATATCTTGCGGCAACTTTTTCAACACGAAGCCACCGCTGGGTCCCCGGTTGGATGAAACCAGGTTCTCTTTCGAAAGCCTCTGCATCACTTTTGCCACATGATGTTTGGAACTGCCAATCATCTCGCCAATTTGAATAACATTCAGGCGGTGTTCACTTTTGGCAATGAGCACCATGCTATGAAGAGCAATAGAGGCCGCTTCGGATAACGCAACAAAATTCAACATAAAACCACAAACAATTGTTAGATATAAAAAGAACCGAAGATAACTCTTCGGTTCTTGTATAACGAATGATTGCAACAATTAGTTTTGCTCCAACTCTAAAGTTTTTGTACAACTGTCGCAAACCTCTGATGGGCCAAAATATTGAATGGGCCCTGGATAGATGTAGTTGGTGTTCAAAGCCCACTCCTCGCGGTGGTCGGCCAACTTGCGGAAAGGTGCTCCATCAAGTTTCACCAGTGCCTTTTGAATAACAGGCTTCAGTTTACCATGACGGCGTTCCATATTCATCATCATGGTGATGGGCACACCACCGGCAATCCATTGATCGGCCGATTTGGTCAAATTGCGCACAGAAGCCATATAACCGGTTTTTCCGGCGCCAATAAGCAGCGCTGCCACTTTTCCAAGCGAATAGCAATAATCGGTATCAAAATTGGTTGGGGAAGCGCAACGGCCTTCATAACCAAAGAAGTGAGGCTGGCCACTCATCTTGCCTTCGAATTCGCCGCTCTTCTTCATCTTTTTAACCTTTGCCTTAACCATATCGATCAAAAGCTTTTCAGTTTCAATCATGGAAACTTGTACGTTACCATGAGGGTCACGATCAAGCATCAACTGGTTGGCAAAATTGTTGGGAAGCGAGCTGAAAACTTCGGCCGAAGCAGGTGACAGCAAGCTGATAACATATTCGCGTTTTTCTTTGTTGCCTTCGAAGGAGTTGATTTTCTCCTCATGGTGAGCCAACAGGTCGTTCAACTCTTCAATCAGGCGTTTCATGGCAGGGATAAACTCAACCAATCCTTCTGGAATTAGGATGGTTCCAAAGTTTTCGCCATTGCGTGAACGTTGCACCACAATGTTGGCAATATAGCTAACCACATCATCCAAAGTTTGTTGCTTAGCTTCCACCTCTTCGGAGATGATGGTGATATTGGGCTGAGTTTGCAAGGCACACTCCAATGCGATATGCGAAGCAGAACGCCCCATCAGTTTGATGAAGTGCCAGTATTTTTTTGCAGAGGTGGCATCGCGTTGGATGTTGCCGATCAACTCGCTGTAAGTTTTACAAGCGGTGTCAAAACCAAAGGATGTTTCGATCATCTCGTTTTTCAAGTCACCATCAATGGTTTTTGGCACACCAATCACCTGAAGCCCGCATTGCTTTTGTGCAAAATACTCAGCCAAAACGCAAGCGTTGGTATTGGAGTCATCGCCACCAATAATCACTAGGGCTTTAATTCCCAAAGCCTGGCAGTTGGCCAAAGTTTGGTCGAATTGTTCAGTTTCCTCCAGTTTGGTACGTCCTGAGCCAATGATATCGAAACCACCGGTATTGCGGTATTGATCCACCACATCGGCAGTCAATTCAATATACTGATTATCGACCAACCCGCTTGGGCCTCCCAAGAAACCATATAATTTGTTTTCAGCATTCAAACCTTTCAATCCATCAAACAAACCAGAGATGACATTATGACCACCTGGTGCTTGACCTCCGGAGAGAATAACGCCAACATTCATTACTGGCAATTCAACAACATCGGAACTGGATTCAAATGTAATGATGGGCATGCCGTAGGTGTTGGGGAACATCGCCTTAATATCAGCCTGATCGGCAACCGATTCGGTTACTTTTCCTTCAACCAGTTTGGTGGTTCCTTTGATTGACAAAGGAGTCTTTGGAGAATAACTTCCCCGGGCAATCTGAAGTGGACTCTTAATCATCGCTTTTAATATTAACTATTCGGATTATTACTATTTACAATACTTTATCTAACTAGGAGATGCAAATTTGAGATATTTTTTCAGAAATAAAAAAACATTTCTTATAATTTACAACATTTTAACCCAAAAAGAAAGGAGTTTGGCAATACTAAATTCCCTCCCAAAAATAAAAGGGAAACAATTGTCATATCTTCACCACCCAAAATACATAAAATCAAAAACTTAGCACCACCAACAACAAAAATAAATTGATGAATCCCAATTAAATCTGTTTGTTTGATAATACATTGCAAGAACATTGCCATTTCTTCAACTAAGAAAGTAGATGACAAATTTGCAAATCCTGAAAAAAATGAGCCCCACAGAGGCGTTTAAGAATTATTAGCATTTTATATTCGGATAATTCTCATAATTTACCTAATTATGCACAGATCTATTATATAAATAGCCAAGCATTAAAAAACAAGCTAATCTCCATGATTAAGTTTTCAGTTATCATACCGGTTTACAATCGCCCCGACGAAATTGTTGAATTACTGGATTCGCTAACCATGCAATCCATCAAATCGCATATGGAAGTCATTGTTGTTGAAGACGGTTCCTCAGCAACTTGCGAACATGAAATCAAACATTTCGCCAGTCAGCTGAATATAAAATACATCTATCAGGAGAACACAGGACCCGGATTGGCTCGCAACAACGGGGCAGCTCATGCCAGTGGGGAATTCCTTTTGTTTTTTGACTCCGACTGTGTGATTCCTTCCGACTATTTCGACAAGATCATTAAGCATCTTCAGCAGGAGGACTTGGATTGCTTTGGCGGACCCGACAAGGCACACACCTTCTTCTCCCCCATCCAAAAGGCGATCTCCTACTCCATGACCTCCATACTCACCACCGGCGGCATCAGGGGCGGGAAACGCAAGCTCGACAAATTCTACCCAAGGAGTTTCAATCTGGGTGTCAAGCGCGAGCTGTTCAATAAGATTGGTGGATTTTCGGACATGCGTTTTGGCGAGGATCTCGACTTCAGCTTGAAGGCACATAAAAGTGGAATGAAAATCGGATTGGTGTCCAACACTTTTGTTTATCACAAAAGAAGAACCAGTTTCAAATCCTTTTTCAAACAGGTGTTCAACTCAGGGGCTGCCAGGATTGAATTGACGCACAGGCATAAAGGCTCTCTGAAACCCGTCCACCTATTGCCATCGTTGTTTGTGATTTCGATACCAGTGATGATTATTATGGCATTGCTGGTTCACAAAATATTCATTTTACCCTTGATCATCCTGCCAGCCATTATATTCGTGGATGCATGGATCAAAATGGAATCTTTCCACGTGGCCATCATCAGCACCTTTGCCAGTTTGGTTCAAACGGTGGGTTACGGCACCGGCTTTTTAAGCGCACTGTGGATGAGGGTAGTGAGAAGAAAAGGCCGGTTGGAAGCCTTTAGAAAGAACTTCTACAACTGACCTTTTCGCAAAATCGTCATTCGTGGTATTTCTTAACCCCTCTAATCTCTTCGGAGAGGCCATGAATCTTGTTTTTCAACCGATTCACCAGATCAATGGAGGGCGAGGTTCTGAATTGCCAAAAACAGCCATCGGGTAACCGATCAAAAACAAATAGCAGTTTTTCGCAATGAGCCACGCGCTCATCCAAATTTAAATTGTAGATATTATCCATAGGCGTTCCTGTTTTTATTTAGAAACGCCAAGGAATTTAAAATATTGCAGATAAATCAAAAATTTACCACCAGGTCGCGTTCTTCGGCCATTTTTCGCAAATTCAATACGGCATAACGCATGCGTCCGAGTGCTGTATTAATACTGACATTGGTTTCTTCAGCTATCTCCTTAAAACTTAGCCCCATATAATGGCGCATCTCCAGCACCTCGCGTTGGTTGTCGGGCAAGTGTTTCAGTAATCCACCAATATCCTGCAACAGCTGTTCATAAACCATTTTCGATTCCACTGAGCTTTCTGAGAACCGCAAATGATTAAACAAGTCATACTCACAACCATCTTTCGAAATGCAATACATATTTTTTTGACGCCGGAAGTAATCGATAATCAAATTGTGGGCAATACGAATCACCCAGGATGAAAACTTGCCATTTTCTTGGTACCTGCCTGCATTCAACGACTGAACCACCTTCAGGAAAGCATCCTGAAAGATATCTTCGGCCAATTCGTGCTGCTTAACACAAATCAATATATAGGAGAAAACCTTATTCTTATGGCGATCAATCAAAACATCGATGCACTCACACCTACCCTCAATGTAGAGCTTAACCAGCTCATCATCATTCAGATGCCGAATCTGCTTCATAATAACACAAATAAAAACATAAGGGTAGAGCTGATCCGATAGGCAAAAGAATTATAGGATTATTAAACAATCACGAAGAAACAAAAAAAATCTTAAATACACAACCATCCCAGCAAAAATACGGGAATGAAATAAAGCGGAGTTTTTGCACATTTAGGTATCTTTGCACTCAGATAACTAGATTATGTCGAAAAATTACATTGAGGTCAAGGGAGCTAGAGTCCACAACCTGAAAAATATTGATGTCACTATTCCCCGCAACAAACTGATTGTCATAACGGGAGTATCCGGTTCGGGCAAATCATCCCTGGCTTTCGACACCCTCTATGCCGAAGGGCAGCGACGCTATGTGGAGAGCTTGAGTTCTTATGCCCGGCAGTTTTTAGGCCGTATCGACAAGCCCGAGGTAGATTACATCAAGGGCATTCCACCGGCGATTGCCATCGAGCAAAAGGTCAACTCACGCAATCCGCGATCAACCGTTGGCACATCAACTGAGATATACGATTATTTGAAACTGCTCTACGCCCGCATAGGCCGTATTTACTCCCCCATTTCGGGCACTGAAGTAAAACGCCACACGGTGAGCGATGTGATTGATTATTTTTTGACGTTGGAAAAGGAGACCAAAGTGGCGCTCCTGGCTCAAATTGCCATTCCAGCCGACCGAACCTGCCAGGAACATCTTCAAACCCTCAAACAACAAGGTTTCAGCCGAATAGAGCACCAAGGCGAATTTTTCAGAATTGAAGAATATGAAACTAAAGAAACCGTGAATGACGGCTTGCTCAATCTGGTAATTGACCGTCTGGGGGTAAACGACGAGGAAGATACCCTAAGCCGCCTGGCGGATTCGGTTCAAACGGCATTCTTCGAGGGCAATGGCGAGTGCCTAATGCGTGTGTTCAAGGATGGCTCGTATTTCGATAAGGTTTTTTCCAACCGCTTGGAAGCCGATGGAATGGAGTTTGAGGAGGTCAACGAACACCTCTTCACCTTCAACAACCCGGTGGGTGCTTGTCCTCGGTGCGAAGGTTTTGGCAGCGTTATCGGCATCGATGAGGATCTGGTTATCCCCAACAAAAACATCTCCATTTACGAAGATGCCATCGCCTGCTGGAAAGGTGAAAAAATGGGCGAATGGAAAGATCAACTGATAAAAAATGCCGCCAAATTCAACTTCCCCATCCACAAGCCATTTTTTGAACTAACCCAGGAACAGCGGGAGTTGCTATGGAGCGGCAACAAATATTTCGAAGGCATCAACGATTTCTTCAAATATGTGGAAGAGAAACAGTACAAAATCCAATACCGGGTGATGCTCTCGCGCTACCGGGGAAAAACTGTTTGCCCCGACTGCAAGGGCACCCGTTTGAAAAAACAAACCACCTATATCAAAATCAATCAAAAATGCATTGGCGAATTGGTGGTTATGCCGGTGAGCCAACTAAAGGATTGGTTCGACACGATAGCGCTGAATCCCCATGAACAGAAGGTGGCCGGGCGCCTTTTGATCGAAATCCAGTCGAGGTTGGAGTTTTTAAGCAATGTAGGACTGAAGTACCTGACCTTAAATAGGTTGTCGTCAACCTTATCGGGTGGGGAGAGTCAGCGTATCAACCTGGCCACATCGCTTGGCAGCAGCTTGGTGGGTTCTCTTTACATTCTTGATGAACCCAGCATTGGGTTGCATTCCCGCGACACCCAGTTGTTGATATCGGTTTTGCAGAAACTCAAACATCAGGGCAACACCGTCATTGTGGTTGAACACGATGAGGACATCATTAGGGCTGCCGATGAAATTATAGACATTGGCCCCGGTGCAGGTCGTTTGGGTGGCGAAGTGATATTCCAGGGCGATTTCAGGGCACTGGAAAGTTCGCAGACAAGCCTTACCACCAAGTATCTGTCGGGCGAACTCGCCATAAACGTACCCAAGACCAGGCGGAAATGGAACCAATTCATTGAACTGACCGGGGTGCGGGAAAACAACTTGAAAAACCTAACCATCAGGTTTCCGCTGAATATCATGACCGTTGTGACTGGCGTGAGCGGTTCGGGCAAATCGACACTGGTATCGAAAGTGCTCTATCCTGCCTTGAAGAAGCAGATGGGAGGACATGCAGATAAAACCGGAGCTTTCGACTTGTTGAAAGGCGATTGCAAAAATATCAAAGCCATCGAGTTCATCGACCAAAATCCAATTGGCAAAAGTTCCAGGTCGAACCCTGCCACATACCTTAAGGCATACGATGAAATCAGAAAGTTGATGGCCGACCAGCCTCAGTCGAAACAAAACGGCCTTACCCCCTCCCATTTTTCGTTCAACATCGACGGGGGAAGATGCCCCGAATGCCAAGGAGAAGGAACCATACGCGTGGAGATGCAGTTTATGGCCGATATCGTTTTGCTATGCGACCATTGCAAAGGCAAACGGTTCAAAGAAGAGGTGCTGGAAATAAAGTATCAACAACACAGTGTTCACGACATACTGGAACTGACAGTCAACCAAGCCATCGACCTCTTTTCGGCACAAAAAGGAACCACCGAAAAACGGATTGTCCAGAAGTTGAAACCATTGGCCGATGTGGGATTGGGCTACATCAAACTGGGGCAGTCGTCCAGCACCTTAAGTGGTGGCGAGAGCCAACGCGTGAAACTCGCCTCATTCCTGGCAAACGAAAAAAGCGACCCTACCTTGTTTATTTTCGATGAGCCCACCACGGGGTTGCATTTCAACGACATAAAAACGCTGTTGGCCGCATTTTCGGCATTGATAGAAAACGGTCACTCCTTGATTATCATTGAGCACAACATGGAGGTGATCAAAACGGCTGATTGGATCATTGACCTAGGGCCCGAAGGAGGAGAAAATGGCGGCACCATTGTATTTGAAGGATTGCCCGAAAAGTTGGTGAACCAACCAAATTCATACACCGCCCAATATTTGGCTCCATATTTAAAGCTATAAAGGCTAAAAAACAAATAACCCTGAGCTTGATGAAAAGCACAGGGTTATTTGTATGATTAAAAACTATATCAGCCCAAATCTTAGTTGTCTTCTATCCCAAACAGTACAGCCACACAACCCGAAACAATGGAATTGTTTTTATTGGGTGATTGCTCCATAACCATGAAATTAACACTGAGCATTTGAGTTTTTTCAGACTCAAAGTCCCAAGTATCCGTGTAGTTTTGAGTAGAGTTATCAAATAAAACACGTCCTTTTGAGTCGGTGACCCAAAACCGGATTTTAGGCAATTGATCCACCTTACAAAAGACAATACGGTAGCGTTGCCCCGAAAAAAAAGTTTTGATCAGTTCGGCACTCTCCCCTTCCGACATGGTGACGGCATTGTAATTTCCATCGTGCACAAATGAACCCAATTTGGATTTGCAAACACTTCTGGCAAATGAAATACATTGCGCCTTGGCCACATTGGGGGCACCAAACAAAAACAAGGCAAAAATGATGGAAAATAGTATTTTCAACATGCTATCAATCAAGAAACAAACTCGGTTCTAATCTCTTTTACCTTCTCAATCAATTTACCGAATACCTCTTTCGACATAAATGTTTCGGAGTCGGCCCTGATAATGGTTGTTCGTTCGTCGGCATTGGTGACCGCCTCCACGTTGCTGGTGGTGACAATTTTTACCTGGTCGAAGATTACTTTGAGTTCTTGCATTTTGCCCAGCAAGTAATCGGTATCTTCGTTAGGTTCCTGATCCTCTAGCAAGTTTATGACTGTTTCGAGCGACAATTTTTGATAGATGATACGTTCCACCAGGTTTTTGTTATTCTCCAAAGAACCATTGGTCAGTCCCGTAGCAAAATACAAACCTTCAATCCACCCACCCACTAGAACAGTCACAGCAATGGCTGGCCGATTATTCTCAGTCAAAAAGGCGTTCGAATTCATAAACGACTCCGAAATCAAGTCGAGCACAACTTCGCGGTTATTCATGTTGGCTTCCAGTTTCTTGATGGTATTCTCATCAATTGCCTGAAGGATGCCAAGCCCATCGGCCAGTTTTTTAGCCACGCCAATATATTGGATGGTTGTTTGAGTTTGATCGAACAAACTGGCATAACTCAAATCGGCAGAATAAATGCCCAAGTTAAGAGCCATCTTGAGATTTGTTTGGTACTGGTTGACGCTAGTCACCGGGTTCAACAAATCCTCATCATACACAGCCCCCGAGCGTTTGATCAACATAGCTGTTTCAAGCGGAGATGGCAAGGTGTAAAAAATAAGCTTTGATTTATTAAAATCATCCAGCATCTTTTCATCCAGCGAAACAGCTTCAATGGCATCCTTGTCACTATTGCCATCCTGCTGTCCGCCCTGGCATTTGCAGGAAGAATACGCAACAGCAACAAACAATAATAAAAAAAGCCTCATGACAAATGATTGTGTCATAACATTTAGGTTATTAGGTAAATAATTTGCAATTCTAATTGGATATAAAAATAAATAAAAAATTTATTTATTGCATAACAAAAGTACAGGATCATTCACCAGAAGCGAAATACCTCATAAATTGAGTCCGCTCATAGACCACCTGATCGGGTATTCCGGCATAATTCAACCTTCCGCGGAATTCACTGATATCCTTGAACCCTTTGTGCGCCATCCAAGCGGTCAAATCCTCCAGCATTTGGGTGAGTAAACCGGCTCCCTGCAAATAGATGGCAGAACAGACCTGAACCGTTTGGGCACCTGCCAAAAGTTGTTTAACAACGGTTCCTCCATCATGAATCCCGGTGGAAGCCGATAGGTGGGCATTTTTCAGCTGGCCCGAAATAATGGCCACCCAACGCAGCGATAATGCATAGTCCTGTGGAGAGCTGAACACTTCGGCCGAAGTGAGGGTCATTTTTTCAATATCAATATCGGGTTGGAAAAAGCGGTTGAACAATACCACTCCGCGGGCTCCTGCAGCATAAAGGTTTTTGACAAAGGCAACCAAATCGGAAAACTGATGTCCAATCTTGACAGCCACGGGTATGGAAACCGCTTTGGTCACCTGGCTGATAATTTGATAATATTTCTCCTCCACCGAGCGGCAATCGCTATATTTATCGGTATTTAAAATATTGATATTCAATTCAAGGGCATCGGCACCAGCAGCCTGAAGCTGTCGGGCAAAATCGACCCATTCCTCCGAAGAGTAGCAATGAATGCTGGCAATCACAGGAATAGACACGGACGATTTGGTCTCCCTGATAAGATTGACGTAATCGGCAACGCCATTGTTGCGGGTATAATTCTTAATATAATCGTATGCCTCGGGATAATCCCCCTGCATATTATTGACCAAAGAATTGCTTTCATAGGCAATCTGCTCCTCAAAAAGCGATTTAAGCACCACTGCCCCGGCTCCAGCCGCCTCAAGTTTTTTGATTTTTTCGACACTACTGGTCAGTGCCGAACTACTGACAACCAAGGGGTTCTTCAATATCAACCCCATATAATTGGTTTGTAAATTCATCATTGCGTTCAATTTTTACAAACAAATATAAACAAATCTGTGAAACAAAAAATATGACATTAAGACAAACTGTTATAATTTCGATGACCGAATATTTTACTGCCAACACGAATCATATTGCTTCCCTGCTGAACTGCAATGTGATAATCATCCGACATGCCCATACTCAGGGTATTGAATCCAGAATCGAAAGCAAACCATTTCTCTTTCAACTGTTGAAAAACAGAGTGCAGCAGCTGAAACTCGCTACTTACCTGCCCTTCGTCATCGGTGAAGGTGGCCATCCCCATCAACCCACAGATACGGATATTTTTCAGAGTGGACAATGCGCCAGACTCAAACAAATCGAAAAGTTCCCCTTGCGAAAAGCCAAACTTGGTGTCCTCCCGGGCAATATGCACCTGAAGCAAGCAAGGGATAACGCGGCAAACTTTTGCCCCCTCTTTATCGATGGTTTGCAACAGCTTCAGGCTATCCACACCATGAATCAGATGGACAAAAGGAGCTATGTATTTAACTTTATTCGATTGCAAATGGCCAATCATGTGCCAGTGAATATCGTTGGGCAACAAAGCAGCTTTGTCAACCATCTCCTGCACTTTGTTTTCGCCGAAATGGCGTTGGCCGGCTTCGTAAGCTTCCTGTATTAGAGTTGCAGGATGGGTTTTCGATACAGCCACCAAAGTAACCGAAGGCCCCACCTCCTGTTGAATGGCAGCAATAGAATCTTTTATGGTCATGATATCTGAATTAAGTTCTTTGAATGAAACATTGTCGTATTGTCCTTTATTTTACCCCTAAATAGGCTCCGCCGAACTTCGTTTCCCTAAAGGGGACTTTCAGCAACTGTCTGAATGAATGGGCAGTTGCAAACACCTCCTTTAGGGGGTTGGGGGGTAGGAAATACGACATTATTTCCATTTCATTACTTATTATAAGCCCGTATGGATCAAAAGCGATTAACGGAACAACAAAAATAGCCGACAATCATGAAGAAAGGAAATTAAGCGATAAAAACTTGGCAAAAGAAAAAGCCGGTAACAAAATGTACCGGCTTATGCAATTAAAAGCTTTTGATAACCAAGCCCGACCGAAGTTTGGGTTCGAACCAGGTTGTTTTGGGTGGCATGATGTTGCCACTGTCGGCAATATCGATGAGTTGCTTCATGGAAACGGGATAAAGGGCAAAGGCCACTTTCATTTCACCATTGTCCACACGGCGTTTCAGCTCGCCCAGTCCGCGTATGCCCCCAATGAAATCGATCCGGGTGGAACGGCGGAGATCTTCAATACCCAGGATTTTATCGAGTACATGCTCCGACAAAACAGTCACATCCAAAACACCAATGGGATCGGCATCGTTATAAGTACCCTGTTTGGCCGAAAGTTTGTACCAATGGCCACCAATATACATGCTGAACTCATGCAGGCAAGTAGGTTTATAAATTTCACTCCCCATATCCTCAACATCCATCACCTTCGCCAAACGCCCCATGAACTCATCAACCGAAAGGCCGTTCAAATCTTTTACAGCCCGGTTATAGTCGATGATCTGAAGTTGGTCGTCGGGAAAATGGACCGCCATAAAGAAGTTATAATCCTCGTCCCCGGTATGGTTGGGATTGGCAGCTTGACACTCCTGCCCGATCCGTGCTGCCGCAGCAGTACGGTGATGCCCGTCGGCCACATAAGTGTAAGGCACTTTGGTGGCAAACAGATGTTCTATCTGACGGTTCTTAGCGGCATCGTTAATCACCCAAAAATGGTGGCCAAAACCATCCTCAGCCACAAAATCGTAATCGGCAGGCTGATTCTTCACAACCTCTCCAACAATGGCATCAATTTCAGGAACAGCCTTATAACTAAAGAAAACAGGTTCAATATTGGCTTTCAGGTAGCGGGTGAGCACCATGCGATCCTCTTCTTTGTCGGGCCGGGTCAACTCATGTTTTTTGATGATGCCGTTGTGGTAATCGGCACAAGCCGCACCGCCCACAATACCATACTGGGTGCGCCCATCCATGGTTTGGGCATACACGTAGAATCGTGGTTCATCATCTTGAGCCAACCATCCCTCCTGTTTGAAATGGTTAAAATTATCGACCGATTTCTGATACACCTCATGGGAATGGATATCCACAGCGGGGTCACAATCTATTTCAGCACGTGTGACATGTAAAAGGGAACAAGCTTTTCCTTCAGCCATTTGGGCGGCCTCCTGGCTGTTCATCACATCATAGGGCAAGCAAGCCAAATCTTTAACGACTGATTTAGGAGGTCGCAGACCTCTAAAGGGTTTTACAATTGCCATTTTTTGGGTTTTTTCAAACAAACTACTTTTTATTCACTCTAAAAGTTTCGTCTCCTGTTTGAAAGAATTTCACTATTTGATGTGCGGCAGCCACCCCGGCATTGATATTGGCCTCTTCGGTTTGAGCCCCCATCTTTTTCGGGGTGAAGAAATACCTTCCGGCAAACTGAGCAAAATCGTCTTTGTTATCAGGAGCGATGTCGGAAAGATATTTAAAATCGGGGCGGTCAGCCATGATTTTTAACAGTTCTGCCTCATTTATCACCTCTTTGCGTGCCGTATTGATCAATACTGCGCCTTGGGGCATGAGAGTGAGGAGGTTATAATTGATGGAATTTTTAGTTTTTTCGGTGGCCGGAATATGCAACGATACATATTGACAGGTTTTGTATAGTTCCTCTACCGATCCAACAGAGATAACGCCTTCTGCCTTCATGGCATCAGCCGTTACAAAAAGGTCGAATGCATAAACCTCCATTCCGAAACCTTTGGCAATGGCAGCGACCCGTCGTCCCACATTTCCGTAGGCATGAATCCCGATTTTTTTACCAAGCAACTCGGTGCCCGAGGAGCCGTTGAACCCATTGCGGGCCTGTACAACCATCATACCAAACACCAATTCGGCTACCGCATTGGCATTTTGGCCGGGAGTGTTCATGGCCACGATATTGCGGGCAGAGCAGGCATTCAGATCGATATTGTCGTAACCGGCTCCGGCACGCACCACAATTTCCAAATTCTTAGCGGCGTCCACCACCTCTTGGGTGATGAGATCGGAACGGATAATCACTGCATTCGCATCACTTACAGCCTCCAGGAGTTGTTGCACGGAGGTGTATTTTTCGAGCAAAGCCAGTTCATATCCACCGGTTTCCACGATCTGCTTGATTTGTTGAACGGCCACTTTGGCAAATGGCTTATCGGTTGCCACCAATACTTTTTTCATAGCTGAATCTATTGATTAATATTATTATGATTTGAAAAAAGAAAAAAGCACCAAAGCTTATACTCAAGCCTTGGTGCTATACCTATTAATGTTTTGCTTCAAACTCTTTCATGGCATCCACCAACGCCTGAACGCTTTCCTTGGGCAGAGCATTGTAGGTAGAAGCGCGGAAGCCTCCAACGGTACGGTAGCCTTTGATTCCAACTAAGCCACGAGCCGAAGCGAAATCGTTGAATTCCTTTTCCAGTTCCTGATACTCATCGTTCATATAGAAACAGATGTTCATCAGCGAACGGTCCTCGTGATTGGCAATGGCAGCTTTGAAAAGACGGTTGCGCTCGATTTCATCGTACAACAGAGTGGCCTTCTCGATGTTGCGTTGTTCCATCACCTTCAAACCACCCTGCTCCTTCAACCATTTCAAAGTTTGCAAGGCACCAAAAACAGCTACAACAGGAGGTGTGTTGAACATCGATTCCTTGGAGATATGAGTGCGGTAATCGAGCATGGTTGGGATGTGACGATCCATTTTACCCAGCAAATCTTCTTTAACCAGGGCAAAGGTGACACCCGCTGGTGCCAGGTTTTTTTGAGCACCACCGTAAATCATGCCATATTTGGAAACGTCGATGGGACGCGAAAAGATGTCGGAAGACATATCGGCCACCAAGGGCACCCCAACTTCCAAATCGTTGCGTATTTCGGTACCGTAAATGGTATTGTTGGTGGTGATGTGGAAATAATCGGCATCCGAAGGAACGGTATAGCCTTTGGGAATATAGTTGAAATTCTTGTCCTTGGAGGATGCCACTTCAATGACCTCACCAAAAGCCTTCGCCTCTTTCAAGGCTTTGGAAGCCCATTCCCCGGTATTCAAATAAGCTGCTTTGGTTTTCAATAAGTTGAAAGGAATCATGCAAAACTGCAAGCTGGCGCCTCCACCTACAAAAATAACTTGGTAACCGGCTGGCACATCCAACAACTCCTTGAACAGCCTGATGGCATCATCCATTACCGCCACAAACTCTTTGCTGCGGTGCGACACCTCGAGAATGGACAAGCCCGTTCCGGCAAAATCAAGGACTGCTTCAGCAGTGTTTTTAATGGTATATTCGGGCAAAATGGATGGCCCTGCGTAAAAATTGTGCTTTTTCATTATTTATGTATTTAGATTAAATTATCCGCTAAACAACCAAGCCTGATGCAAACAACAGGATTATCCAACGACAAGTTATCATTTATCATCATCGGGGCTAATTTAATGATAAATATCATTTTTTCGCACCCGCTTGGCATTAATTTTTTATCCGCAACCGCCATTATAAATGGCATCCTGAAAGACAAACAAAATTAACACACTGAACAACAACAAACAACAACCGCAACAACAACACCTGAAAAAAAGTTTGTCAAAATCAGATAAAGGGGGTTTTCACAATTTTAGCTTTCAAATCTCGGCCTCGTACCCTGATAAAGATTTCGCGCCCCAGCTCAGCATGGTTGGCATCGATATAAGCCATGCCAATGCCTTTTTGCAGAACAGGGGACTGGGTGCCCGATGTCACTCTTCCAATCACATTGCCATCGGCATCCACCACTTCATAGTCGTGCCGCGGAATACCCCGGTCAACCATTTCGAAACCACGCAAACGGCGCGCAACACCCTCTTTTTTCTGTTTCAGAAGCAGATATTTGTCAATAAAATCCTTATGGTCAACAAATTTGGTGATCCAACCCAGCCCCGCTTCGATGGGTGAGGTAGTGTCGTCAATATCGTTGCCATAGAGGCAGAATCCCATTTCCAAGCGGAGGGTATCGCGGGCTCCCAGGCCAACCGGCACAATTCCTTCAGGTTGGCCGGCCTCCATAATCGCCTTGTAGATGGTGATGGCATCGCTGTTGTACATATACAATTCAAAGCCACCGGCACCGGTATAACCAGTATTGGAAACTATCACCTCTTTCACCCCGGCAAAATCGCCCACTTTAAAAGTATAATAAGGGATTTCGGCCAAGTTGAGGGAAGTAAGCCTCTGCAACACCTTTTGAGCATTGGGGCCTTGAATGGCGAGCTGAGAGATATCGTCACTGGCATTTTGTATCACAGCGCCCATGGTGTTTTGGCTAACGCACCAGGTAAGATCTTTTTCAATATTGGAAGCATTCACCACCAAGAGGTACTTGTTTTCGGAATAGTGATAAACCAACAGGTCATCAACAATCCCGCCTTTGCCATTGGGGAAGCATGAATACTGAATTTTCCCTTCGGTTAGTGCAGCGGCATCGTTGGAGGTGACTTTTTGCACAAAAGCAAGTGCTTGTGGCCCCTTCACCCAAATCTCACCCATGTGCGACACGTCAAAAACCCCAACACTATTACGAACCGCCATATGCTCTGCCGTAATACCCGCAAATTCAACAGGCATATCGAACCCGGCAAAAGGCACCATTTTGCCACCACATTGACGATGAATCTCATTAAATACTGTTTTCTTCATAATTAGATGCTATTAAAATTGTCAAAGATGAGTCAAGTTTGTTTTCGATCAAATATCCAAACAAAGCAACCAAGAAAAAATGACAATTATCGTAAGCGCTAAATAATAGTGCAATTATTTGTAAATATTTATTTCAGGATGGATTTCTACCCTGCGGGCAAGATATTTAGAAAAATAAAATTATCTTAGTACAACATTTAAAGTATCAAAGCCATGCCTACCAACTATAAACACATCGACTTATCCTACTTGGAAAGCATTTCGGATGGAAATCACGAAATAGTTAGGGAACTGATTGAAATATTCCTTGACCAGATTCCCGAGTTCACACTAGGAATGACCCGCTGTTTTGAAACCAAAGACTGGAAAGGCTTGGCTGCCCTGGCACACAAAGCCAAATCATCGGTACTCTCCATGGGGATGAACCACTTGGGTGAGGTGGAGTTGAAAAACCTGGAATTACTATCGAAGCAGCAGCTCCTAAACAGGTTGGAAGGAGAGGATTCCGCACAGGCAAAGCAGGAGTTTGAGAAGATCAGCAAAAACCTAACAAACTACGGACCAGAGCGTTTGGAATGGATACACAAAAATAACACCCCAGAAACAATCGAAGGAATCATAAAAACCTTTATCTTGCAGTGCGAAAATGCATCATTGGAGTTAAAAAACGAATTGATAAAATTAGCATCCCTATGATTGAATTTACCCAAGCAGGTGACAAAACCATTGCCTCCATTGTTGATACCAACAGGATCAACACGGTCAATGCAGCATCCATAAAAAAAGAGCTATCGGAAAAAATGGGTACCCCCAAATCCCATCTGACCATCGATTTGGCCAACATAAAATTCATCGATAGCACTGGCATTGGTGTTTTATTGAGTGCGCTTAAAACCAGCCGTGAAAACCAGGGAAGCTTTGCAATAAAAAATGTCAACCCCGAGGTTATGAAACTCCTAGTACTAATGAAACTGGACAAGATCATCGATATCGAACAATAACAAAAAAAGAGAATACCAGTTTTGATATTCTCTTTTTTATTTCCCCATACTATTGTTGGTCTCCGTCCAGGTTTTTAAACACCAATTGGTCGCCTTCAAGATCTACCAGAATGGTTTGTTCCTTCGAAATTGTTTCGGCCAATATTTTTTTCGAAAGGTCGTTCAGCACATAGCGCTGCAAGGCTCGCTTAACCGGCCGGGCACCAAAGAGCACGTCGAAACCGGCCTGAGCCAGCCACTCGATGGCTTGAGGAGATATTTCAATTGAAACACCAGAGTCGGCCAGGCTCCGTTTGATCTGACTGAACTGCATGCCCACGATTTGCGACACATCCTTTGCCGACAGGGGCGAAAACATCACGATTTCGTCGATGCGGTTAAGGAATTCGGGACGGATGGTGCGTTTCAGCAATTCAAACACATCGGCCTTGGTTTGCTCAACAAATTGATCGGTAACCTGATGACCATATTTCTCGAAATTCTCCTGAATCAATGATGAGCCCAAGTTGGAGGTCATGATGATGATGGTATTCTTGAAATCAACCGTGCGCCCCTTATTGTCCGTCAGCCGGCCATCGTCGAGCACCTGGAGCAGGATGTTAAACACATCGGGATGTGCTTTTTCAATTTCATCGAGCAAAACAACCGAATAGGGCTTGCGTCTCACCGCTTCGGTCAACTGCCCACCCTCATCATAGCCCACATATCCCGGGGGGGCCCCAATCAGCCGCGACACGGAGTGGCGTTCCTGATATTCACTCATGTCGATGCGCGTCATATGGTTTTCATCGTCGAACAAGAATCCCGCAAGCGCTTTTGCCAGCTCGGTCTTTCCAACGCCCGACATCCCTATAAAAATAAAGGATCCGATGGGTCGTTTTTTATCCTGCAAGCCAGCCCTGCTTCGGCGAACGGCATCACTCACTGCGGCAATGGCTTCATCCTGCCCCACCACGCGTTTGTGCAGCTCCTCCTCGAGCGACAACAACTTGACGCGTTCCGATTTTTGCATTCGAGAGACCGGAATGCCAGTCCAACGGCTCACCACCTCGGCCACATCCTGCCCATCCACCTCTTCCTTGATCATGGCCGAATCGGCTTGCATATTGGCCAACTCCTTCTTGAACTGGTCAATTTTATCTTCGGCCTCCTTGATGCGCCCATAACGCAATTCGGCCACTTGCTCGAACAGACCTTCCCGCTCAGCCTTGTCGGCATCAAAGCGGTACTGTTCGATGTTGCTTTTTTCCTTTTGGATGGCATCCACCAACCGTTTCTCCGACTCCCACCGGGCACGCATCTGGCTGCGCAGATCCTTTAAGTTGGCTATTTCGGCTCCCAAGGAGCCAATGCGTTCCTTATCCCCCTCCCGTTTGATGGCTTCCCGTTCAATCTCCAACTGTTTGATTTTACGCTCAATCTCATCAATCTCCTCGGGCACCGAATTGATCTCAAGCCGCAGCCTACTAGCCGCCTCATCAATCAGGTCGATGGCCTTGTCGGGTAGGAAACGGTCCGAAATATAACGCTGCGAAAGCTCCACGGCTGCAATAATAGCCTCGTCCTTGATCCTAACCTTATGGTGGCTCTCATACCGTTCCTTCAGACCACGAAGGATGGAGATGGCCGCAATGGTGTCGGGCTCATCGATTAAAACCGTTTGGAAGCGCCGTTCCAGGGCTTTGTCTTTTTCGAAGTATTTTTGATACTCGTTCAACGTTGTGGCGCCAATGGCTCGCAGCTCACCGCGTGCCAAGGCAGGCTTCAGGATGTTGGCAGCATCCATGGCTCCTTCGCTCTTGCCAGCACCCACCAGGGTATGTATCTCATCGATGAAAAGGATGATTTCGCCATTGGCCACCACCACCTCCTTCACCACGCTTTTCAAACGTTCTTCAAACTCACCCTTGTATTTTGCACCGGCAATCAAAGCCCCCATGTCGAGCGAGAACACCTCTTTAGTTTTCAAGTTCTCGGGCACGTCGCCATTCACAATGCGATGAGCCAGCCCCTCGGCGATGGCTGTTTTACCAACACCCGGCTCGCCAATCAATATGGGGTTGTTCTTTGTGCGGCGCGAAAGGATTTGTAACACCCTGCGGATCTCTTCGTCGCGGCCAATCACCGGGTCGAGTTTGCCATTGCGCGCCTGCTCATTGAGGTTGATGGCAAAACGATTCAGAGCATTATAACTGTCTTCGGCCGAAGCACTGTTCACCTGACTCCCTTTACGCAGCTCCTTGATGGCTGCTTCAAACATCTTTTCGTTGGCTCCGGCATCTTTCAACATATTGGACACCTGATCTTTGACCGACAATAAAGCTAAAAGCAGATGTTCGACACTCACAAACTGATCGTTCATTTGGCGCGACAACGAAACAGCTTTTTGCAACACATCGGATGCCGTGCGCGATAAATAAGGTTCACCACCTGTGACTTTAGGAAAAGAAGCCACCATTTTTTCAACCACGGGATCCACATTGCGTATGCCGCACTTGCTAAACAAATATTGTACGATGGTTTCTTCCACCTCCATCACCCCTTTCAAAAGGTGAGCCGGCTCAATGGCCTGCTGGTTATAGGCCGAAGCAATTTGAAATGCCTGTTGTACTGCTTCCTGCGCTTTAATGGTAAAATTATTCAAATTCATATCGCATCTATTTTTTTCATCAACACTACAAAAACTCTGAAAGGGATAACAATCTACAAGTTAACCCCCAAAAGAGTAGTTCCTTTCTTGATGGGAGAGCAACAAATAAAAAACCAACCTTCACCGAGCCCTTAATTTATGACAAAAAGACATCAAAAACAAAGAAATAAAGACATTTTGTCGCACCAAAACACCCTTGACCGTCAAAAATACAAGGACAAAAAATAAATTATGCCATGAAACCAGCCTCTCAATTCTGTAAAATGCTTATTTTTGATCATTACCGCATAATTAGACCAACCATAAAAATCAACAAGGCAAGTTGAACACTTCTATGACATCAAAGCCGCACAGGCCTTCATACCAAAGGTGGATCATCGTCACCATGATGGCCATGCTATTGACATGCCCACGGATTGATGCACAAACAGATACCTTGGTGATTCAAAAGAAAGACACACTAATATATCTAATCCCAATCAAACAGATCCAATACAATCCAAAGACATCGGAAAGCAATCCGATTGCCTCATTCATGGAAAACAGGGATGACAATAACATACTCAACAAATGGTTGAAGAATTTGATCCTTTCCAAGGAGAAAAAAGATGAACCTGAACAATACGATGCCGACCATCTGGAGAAAATGAACCTCTTCCTTGATAGAACCATCAGATTGGTAGTGATTAAACGGTTGCCGCCTTTTGGACCTTCAGTAAACGACACAATATCGAGCCCTGTTACATGGGTTGGACGAACCGGCAACCGCCTAAGGGTTCCAACAGGAAGAAATATCATTGCCAACAACATCACTTTCCAAGCGGGTGACCAATTCAATGCCGAAGCGATATTGGAGAGCGAACGGATATTGCGGAACCTTGAATGGATCAACGATGCCCGGATTATTGTATCCCCAGTGAAAGGGAAGCCCGATTTGATTGACATTGAAATAATCATTCAGGACAATTACCCCCATGCCCTCTCGGTGGATTTGGGCTCCGAATCGCCTGAAGTATCCCTTTATACACGAAACTTCATGGGACAAGGCGTCTATTTCAACCAAACCCTGGCGCCCCTTCCAAAATCGAGTGGCGTAGGCTTTGAGGACAACATTAAACTAAACAACATTAAAGGATCGAGGATCGATTTTGAATTGAGCTACATCGACAACAACAACCGGAACTTGGTTGAATCGCAACTGGAGAGAAACTTCTACATCAGCGACCACCAATACGGAGGAGGCATGTACTACAACCGCTCCTACAAAAATGCCCCATCCCAGTCGCTCAACCAGTTCAACTGGCCCAACGAGATGAATTACTATTTCAGCTCGATTTGGATTGGTCGAAAGATTACGCCCAACATGACCCAATACCTAAAGAATGCCAACTTATACATCACATTGCAACACATTGGATCAAAATTCCACAACATTCCCGACACCTTGGCCGGCCACCCCTTGCTGCAGTTGAACCACTATTTTTTTGGAGCCCTTTCGTTTGGGAAACGGCAATATTTCAAAAACAACCTGGTCTATTCTTTTGGAAAAACAGAGGATATCCCCTATGGTTTTTTAGCTACCCTGACCACTGGCCTGAACCACAACCAATTCGCAACCCGCCCCTATATAGGCTTTAAGTTTTCGGTAGGACATGCTGTCATTCCCGACAGAGGCTACCTTTACACCAGCGCCGGATGGGAAAACTATTTTAATAAAAGCAGGATTGAACAGGCGGCTCTGATGGCCAACATCAAATACATCACCCCCCTAATCAAAGTGGGAGGATCGTTGCTGAGGACATTCATGGAGGTGAATTACATCAAAGGCATCAACAGATACCCCCAGGAATCGCTCTTTATCAATGAAAAACAGAATGGCGTGGCCCTTTTCAGCGACAACAAGATCAAGGGCACCGAAAAATTGGTGCTCAACATTGAAAATGTAACCTTCACGCCGATACAGTTTTGGGGATTCAAAATGGCACTATTCACTTTTGCCGATATTGCCTGGATCAACAACAGCTCAAATACGCTGTTCAACAAGAACAACAACTTTGCCTGCCTGGGCGGAGGTATTAAAATCAGGAATGAACGGCTGGTGTTCAGGACTTTGGAACTGCGCCTGGGTTATATTACAGGAAAACAATACAACCAGCCTTTAGAGTACAAACTTTCGAACGAAACAGTGAAGCGCTTTGACGATTTCATCCCCTCGGCGCCCAAATTCAACTTATTCAAATAAAAAAAAGCAGACGAGCCGAAACCCATCTGCCTTTTGGTATAAAGAACCAACTACAAATAATCGTCAAAATAGCGGATCACCTTGTCAATTAGATGAACACGGTCGGGACCTATAACATTGTGCTCATGGCCTGGGTAAGCGAAATAATCGACCTGAACCCGGTTTTTTATCGCCTCTTTCACAAACAACAAGCTATGTTGCCAAACCACCACCGGATCCACATCGCCATGAATCATCAGCAAACGACCTTTCAAATTATTCACATAATTGCACAAATTGGCCTTATCGTAGCCCTCAGGATTCTCCTGTGGACGATCCATATAGCGCTCCCCATACATGATTTCATAAAGTTTCCAGTCAATCACGGGGCCGCCACACACACCAACTTTGAAGACATCGTTGTGCTTGAGCATCAGCGAAGTGGTCATAAAACCACCGTAACTCCACCCGTGCACACCAATCCGCCCGGCATCCACAAATGGCAACGAGGTAAGATATTTGACACCTTCCATCTGGTCGGCCATTTCGCATTCGCCCAAGCGGCGGTGTATGGCCTGCTCGAAAGCCTTGCCATGCCCATCGGTGCCGCGGTTGTCCATGGTGAAGACAATATATCCCTTTTGAGCAGCCCAAAGCATCCACGAGGAGGCACCGCCCAACCAGCTGTTGGTGACCATCTGCGAATGGGGGCCACCATAAACATAAACAATAACCGGGTATTTCTTGGCCGGATCAAAACCTACCGGTAGCATCATACGCCCCGCCAAAGGAAAAGCCTGGTCGGCGGTTTTGAGGTCAACCATCCTGATTTCGGGCATATCAAATCCTTCATAAGGATTGATGGTTTTGGCCACAATCTGCTTCTTGTCGGTTTTTGAAGACACCAGGGTGGATTGGGCAGCCACTTCCAGCGATGAAAAATGATCGATCCATAAATTTCCATTGGGGCTGAACACGGCCCGATGGGTTCCCGGCTCTTGGGTCAATCGGCTGGTTTTTCCATTGCCAGTGTTGACACGGTAAATATGCCTTTCTAGATAACCTTCGGCAGTGGTTTGAACGAAGAAATTCTTTTCCGAAGCATCGAAACCATAAAACTTTGTGACATTCCAATCCCCTTTGGTGAGCTGGCGCAGCAACTTGCCATTCAAATCATACAAATAGAGGTGGTTGTAGCCATCGCGCTTACTCTGCCACACAAATTGTGCAGGATTTTTCTTCATAAACACCGCAGCATTAGAAGGCTCCACCCAATGCTCATCGGATTCCTCGAAAAGAGTGCGTATCTTATTGCCCGAAACGGCATCGTACAAATCAAGTTTCAGGTGGTTTTGATCGCGATTAATTTCAGCCACCAAAATATTTTTCCCATCGGGCGTCCAACTAATATTGGTAAAAAAACGATCCACTGGGGAACCCGTGTTCAAATAAACCGTTGCGCCCCCTGCCAAGTCATAAACACCCACCTTCACCTGGTGGCTTTCCATTCCGGCCATAGGATATTTGATGGGTTTGGTAGAGGCAATGCGGGAGGAAACATCCACCAATGGATAATCTTCCACCATCGATTCATCCATAAAATAGAAGGCCAGCTTGGACGCATCGGGCGACCAGAAAGTCCCCTTTTCGATGCCGAATTCATTGCGGTGCACCGCCTGCCCATACACATGCCCCATCCCATTGGCATTGGTTATCTTCTGAGGCTCAAGTCCTTTTTGCGACACAAACAAATCGTTGCCCACAGTGAAGGCAGCAACCCGTCCTGATGCATAAAAATCCACATGATCGGCACTCGCCCAAAGGCGCACCGAATCGCACACCATTTTCTTCTCCCAATCCACCAAATAGTAGCACGCATTGTGATTCAACCATAATTGCATATTAGTGATCCAGCTGAAAGGACGGATATTGCCAAGGTTTTTTAGACCATGGTTGGTCATAATGGACTTGATGGCCGGCACATCGACCAAAAAAGAGCGCTCCAGACCTTGATTCCAAACATAAAAGGAGTCGTTGACCGACTGAACAAAGCCATCACCCTCCAACGCAAAGGAGCCATTGGCATACCGCGGATAAAATTGATAAAAGCTTTTTCCACCCGGCACAACATCATCAAGCGTAAAACTCTTCTGCGCGGTTAACCCAAAGGAAACCAAGAAGAAAAGCGCAACAATAAAACGATTCACTAGCATATATTATTAATTTATAACGTTAAAACAAAGCTATCAAAAAACCATTACAGACCTATTATGTAAATATTGATCGGATAAAATTTTGATTTTTTACAATAGATCCCTATCTTAGATCACGTTTGCATTTTGATGCGATCTTAAAATCATTAATTTTGTGTAAAAATAATCAAAGTAAAAATAACAGCTCAAAACAATAATCATAAAATATGAATATGAAAAAGAAATTCTCCTTGTATTTAGTGGCATTGACCTTAACGTTCATGATTCCATTGACAACAAATTCACAGGAAGAAACCATCGCAAACTCTTGCAAAGATTACTTCAAAGCGCCCTTTATAGCTTCGGGACAACCCTTTAAGGCACTTTTGACAGGCAATGAAATTGCTGAATTCCATACCTCTTTTTTTGCAGGCACCACCTACCGGGTTGTGGCTTGTCCGGCAGGCGAAAACAACATTATTTTCTCGGTGTACGACAAAGACCGCAATTTGATATTCTCCAATAAGAATCATGACTTATCGCCTTTTTGGGATTTCAATGTCATGGGATCGTTGGATTGCATTGTGGAAGCACAATTGGATCCAACAAAATCCACTTCAGGCATGGCCATGATCATGGTGGGCTTCAAAGCCAACATCAAGTAATAATACAAAATAAAAGAACTCTTTTTTAGGGTCGACCGCTTATGAGCGAAAGGATACTGAAAGCACTTATACAGCTTTTTGCATTGGTTGCTTTGCCCAGCAAGGAGGCTGAGTCGCGAAGAAAAATCGTACAATCATTTCTCAACCAACAACTCAACCAACAACTCACGCA
>JAGPIS010000042.1 GCA_018054835.1 Breznakibacter sp.
GCAAAGTCCTTTCCGAAGCTGCTCAACTTAAGGATGGCGCCGTTGTTTTCGGCTACTACGTGAACGACCCCGAACGCTATGGTGTGGCTGAGTTTGGCACCGATGGCAAGGTGATCAGCCTGGAGGAGAAACCCGCGCAACCGAAGTCGAACTATGCGGTGACCGGTCTATATTTCTACAGCAACGATGTGGTGGAAAAGGCCAAATCGTTGAAACCATCGGCGCGAGGCGAACTGGAAATTACCGATTTGAACAAACTGTTCCTGCACGAAAACCGGTTGTCGATGAAATTACTGGGACGTGGCATGGCCTGGTTGGATACCGGCACCCACGACAGCCTTTTGCAGGCCTCCAACTTCATCAGCACCATCGAGAACCGTCAAGGGCTCAAAGTGGCCTGCCTCGAAGAGATTGCTTTCAACAAAGGGTATATCAACAAAGAGCAGTTGCTGAAACTGGCAGAACCCCTCAAGAAGAACGAGTATGGCAAATACCTGCTTAAGGTGGCTGCAACCAAACTAGCGTAACATAAAAAACTCATGGAAGTTATTCAAACCGGTATATCGGGATTACTGATCATAAAACCCTCTGTTTTCAACGACAGCAGGGGATATTTTTACGAAAGTTATTCGGCCCAACGTTATTTCAACATAGGATTGCCCACCTTCATCCAAGACAATGTGTCGCGCTCCAGCTATGGCGTGGTACGCGGATTGCACTACCAACTAGCGCCTTATGCCCAATCGAAACTGGTGCAGGTGCTCAAGGGCAAAGTGCTGGATGTTGCGGTGGACTTGCGTAAGGAGTCGCCCACGTTCGGGCAACACTTTGCCGTGGAGCTGTCGGACGAAAACCATTATCAATTTTTCATCCCGCAAGGATTCGCCCATGGCTTCTCCGTATTGAGTGACGAAGCGGTCTTTTCGTACAAATGCGACCAGTTCTACAATAAGAATGCCGAACGCAGCATTGCCTACAACGACGGCCAGCTGGGGATCGACTGGAAGATTGAGCCGGACAAAATGATCATATCACACAAGGACAGCGCTTCGCCTTCATTGAGCGAAGCCGACATCAACTTTTTTTATTAAGCTATGGTAAATATTTTGGTTACTGGGAGCGATGGCCAGTTGGGGAGCGAGATCCAAGCCCTTTCGGCTGATATGGCCGGAATGGCATTCACCTTCACCACCATCAACGATTTGGACATCACCAACGGGCAGGCCGTTGAGAAGGCATTATCGACCAAACAGTACCATTTCCTAATCAATTGCTCGGCCTACACGGCGGTTGACAAAGCCGAGTCGGATCGGGAGACGGCCTTCATGGTGAATGCCGAGGCCACGAAAATATTGGCGGAAGCTTGCCAAAAGGTTGGCACAAAAATCATCCACGTCTCCACCGATTATGTGTTCGATGGGCAAGCTTGCGTACCCTACAAGGAGGATCATGCCACCAATCCGCAGTCGGTTTACGGGGCTTCCAAGTGCAAGGGCGAAACCCTTCTGCTGGAGCACCAGCCCGAATGCGCCATTATCAGAACCTCGTGGCTCTACTCCACTTACGGGCACAATTTTGTGAAGACAATATTAAAGTACGGCCAGGAGCGAGAAGAGCTGAAGGTGGTTTTCGACCAGATTGGCACGCCTACGTATGCCGCCGATTTGGCGCAGTGCATCCTGACCATTGTGGAGGCATCAGCAATAAAAAACCGGTTCCATCCGGGCATCTACCACTACTCCAACGAAGGGGTGGCCAGCTGGTACGACTTTGCCCTGCAGATTGCAAAAGAGGCAAAACTCACATGCAAGATATGGCCGGTGGAATCGAGCGAATACCCCACCCAGGCCGCCAGACCCTTCTACAGCGTATTGAACAAGGGCAAGATCAAGAGTCAATACAACCTGGAGATCCCGCACTGGACTAAAAGCCTGGAGATCTGCTTGAACAAATTAATGACAACAAAACATATTGAATAGAATCATATGGAAAATCAAAGTGTACTCGAAAAGGTGCAACAAAAAGCACAACAATGGTTGGACGGCCAATACGATGAGGCCACCAAATCGGCCATTAAAGGGATGATGGAAAAAGCCGACAAGACCGAATTGATCGACTCCTTCTACAGGGATTTGGAATTTGGGACAGGAGGCTTGCGTGGGATCATGGGTGCGGGATCGAACCGCATGAACATCTACACCGTTGGAGCTGCCACGCAAGGGTTGGCCAACTACCTGAACAGGACATTTGCTTCATTAAAACAAATCAAGGTAGTGGTGGGGCACGATTGCCGCAACAACAGCCGCCTTTTTGCCGAAACAGTGGCTAACATCTTTAGCGCCAACGGCATCAAAGTGTATCTGTTCGATTCGCTGCGCCCAACGCCTGAAATTTCATTTGCCATCCGCCATCTGGATTGCCAAAGTGGCGTGATCATCACCGCCTCGCACAACCCCAAAATATACAACGGGTACAAAGCATATTGGAACGATGGTGCCCAAATCATCGCCCCACACGACACCAACATCATTGACGAGGTGAACAAGATCGATTCGGTTGGCGCCATACAATTCGAAGGCAACCCCGCGTTGATCGAAATCGTGGGCGAGCAAATCGATAACCTCTACTTGACAGAGGTTAAAAAAATCAGCCTCGACCCGCAAGTGATTGCCCGCCAAAGCGATATGAAGATTGTTTACTCGCCCATCCATGGTACCGGGTACAAGCTGGTGCCACAATCGTTGCGCAATTTCGGGTTCAAAAACATCATCAATGTGCCCGAGCAGGATTTGATCAGCGGTGAGTTCCCCACGGTAGTCTCCCCTAATCCCGAAGAAACGGCAGCCATGGAGATGGCCATCAAAAAAGCCATCGAAACCAATGCCGACATTGTGATGGCTTCCGATCCCGATGGCGACCGGTTGGGCGTGGCAGTCAAAAACAACGAAGGCGTGTTTGTCATCCTGAACGGCAACCAAACAGCCATGCTGCTCACCTGGTACATGATAATGAAATGGAAAGAGACCGGTAAGCTCACCGGCAACGAGTACATCATCAAAACCATTGTTACCTCGGAGACCATCAAGGACATCGCCGTGAAAAACAACATCGAGTATTTTGATGTTTACACCGGCTTCAAATGGATTGCAGGTAAAATCAGGGAGCTGGAAGGTGTGAAAAAATACATCTGCGGTGGTGAGGAATCATTCGGCTTTATGCCGGGAGATTATGTGCGCGACAAAGATGCCGTGGCCTCCATCTCCATCATGGCCGAAATTGCCGCCTGGGCCAAGGATCAGGGCAAATCGCTGTACGATGTACTCCAGGACATTTATACCGAGTACGGTTTCTCCAAGGAGAAGATGATCTACATTGTGCGCGAAGGCAAAAGCGGTGCCGATGAGATCCAACAATTGATGGTTGACTACCGTCAAAACCCACCGGCAACCATGGGCGGGTCAAAAGTGACACTCATTAAGGACTACCTGTCGTTGGAAGCCAAAAATGTGAACTCTGGGAAAATCGAAAAAATAGATTTGCCAGCCACCTCCAATGTGCTGCAATTCTTCACCGAAGATGGTTCCAAAGTTTCGGTACGACCATCGGGAACTGAACCTAAAATCAAATTCTACTTCGAAGTGAAAGTGCCCATGAATGGCAAGGCTGAATTTGCCAAGGCCAATGAACTGGCCGATGTCAAAATTGACCAGGCCGTCAAGGATATGAATTTGTAACCAATACAATTAGGGCGGGTTTTTCCCGCCCATTTTTTCACTCAAAAAACTCCTCCTTGAAATTCACCAGGTAGAGTTTGGTCCCCGCCCGGGTAATGGCCGTATAGAGCCACTTATAGAAGTTGACATCCAGCATCTCTTCGGTGATATACCCCAGATCGACAAAGACAGCATCCCACTGGCCGCCCTGGGCTTTATGGCAGGTAAGCGCATAGGCAAACTTCACCTGGAGGGCATTGTACCATTGGTTTTCGCGGATGGACTCCAGCTTTTTCCGCGCCGAAGTCAAATCCTGATAATCCTCCATCACCGTACGGTAAAACTGTTCCTCCTCTTGATGGGTCAGCTTGGGAAGGTCGCTGTTGATGGTATCCATCAGGATTTTCACGTCCACCTCCCGGTTCTCCTGATCGACAAAACACAACGAAACATCTGCAAAACGGTGGCCATAGAGTTCGGCATAACCATTGATGCGGGCAATTTCGGCAATGTCGCCATTGGCAATAAAGTCGCCCTTCTTCTCCTCCCTTAACCAATAGTAATTGTTTTTCATCACCATCAGGTAATCGCCGCGCGTGATGGCCTCCTCTTTGTAAAACACGGTGTTGCGGATACCTTGGTTGTATTGATTGGCTCGTTTGTTGCTGCGCGTGACCACCAGGGTGTTCTCTACCCCATAACGGTCGTAGCATCCCGAGAGGGTTTCAATAAGGTCGGCTCCGCCAATGCGCTCCACATCGGGCGCATTCTTTAAATCAAATTTCGGATAACCGGCAACTGGTGGATCTTGGAAAATAAGCTGCCGCAGGAGGAGGGAATTTTTCAGAATGCCACTCTCCTGCTGCTGGCGAACCACATCAGTTAAAAAAAACGATTGCACATCGACGCCATACTGGCGCAAGTAGTTTTCGTCCAAGGCAGGCCCAATATCAGATCCCACCGGAGGTAGCTGAGCCGAGTCTCCCATCAGGATGAGCTTACAGTTTTTACGGCTGAACACAAAATCGAGCAAATCCTCCAAAAGCCGTCCGGTGCCAAAATCGGTTTCACCAGTGGGGGCGTTAGAAATCATGGAAGCCTCATCCACGATAAAAACAGCGCCGGCATCGCGGTTGAAATTCAGGCTGAAACCGCTGTTGTAATCCATGGCCACATCCTGCCGGTATATGCTTTTGTGGATGGTGTGGGCCGGGAGCCCGGTAAATCCTGACAGCACTTTGGCAGCCCGGCCGGTGGGCGCCATCAGGGTCAAGGCCACCTCCAACTCCTGTGCCACGGCACAAAAGGAAGCCATCAGGGCAGTCTTTCCTGAACCAGCATAACCGTTGATGATCATTACAGGACGAACAGCTTCGGAAGTCAATAAGGAGGCCATTCCTGTGATTACGTTGTGCTGGGAAGGCGTAGGTTCGTAACTGAAATTGGATTTTATTTTCTCGATAATATAATTTGCCAACATTTTTTTGTATAATAAAGCAGTATTAAATCGTTAATATGAAATTTTTTCTAAATTTGTGCTGTATTTAAAACAACAAATCAATATCAAAACCAAACAATAATGAAAACAATACTCCAGATTGTACTTTTGATCGTAATTATCGGCCTAAGTTATGCAATTTATGAAAGCATTCAACAGCCTATTCGGTTTCAAGAAAAACAAAAAGAACGCTCCACAGCTGTAATTGAACGGTTGAAAGGCATCCGCGATGCTCAGGTTGCTTTCCGCACTCTGAACAGCCGCTATACAGGAAGCTTCGACACTTTGATCAATTTTGTCAAAACAGCGCAATTGCCATTGGTTAAGATGGAAGGAAGCTTGTCGGACAGCTTGATTGCCGCAGGTGTGACTGAAGTGAAGGCTTTAGCCATGGGCTTGATCAAGCGTGATACTATTTACGTTAGTGCCAAAGACTCATTGTTTAAAAAAGGTTTCAACCTCGATTCTCTTCAGTATGTGCCATTCACCAACAAGGCAAAATTTGAAATGGGTGCAGGAGAAATTGTCACCGGTTCTGGTGTAAAAGTAAAAGTTTTCGAAGCCAAGGTTTCCAATGATGTCTATCTGAACGGACTAGATCAGCAGGAGATTATTAACTTGAACGACAAAGCAAGAAAACTAGACAGGTATCCCGGCATAAAAGTAGGTTCATTGGAAGAAGCCAACAACAACGCGGGTAACTGGGAATAATGAAAAAGCATGACAGATATATCGATAATTGATTCAACGTTTGATATAAGTGTCACTTCATCATACTACATGTCCATTCAGGCTAATCTGAATGGACTTTCTTTTTGTATTCTTGATCCGGTGACCAACAAATACGTTCTATTCGAGCACAAAACATTCAAGCAGCCCGACCATCATCAGGCACAACTGGAGGAACAGCTGATCACCAACCAATATTTCAGGCACTCTTACAAAAAGGTACTGTTCCTTTATCAAACCAATTGCTTTGCATTGGTGCCCATCCCCCTGTTTTCGGAGGAGCATGCCAAGGATATTTTGGAGTTTAATGGCTGCCATCCCACTGCCGACGACCATCTGGTGATCAACAAGATCAACATGTGCGATTCGGCCAATGTGTTTGCCATACCCAGGTTTTTATACCACACGGTGAAGAATCAGTTTCCGGATGTCCGTTTTTTCCACCAGTGCACATCCATCATTGAATCGGCGCTGTTGAGGAAGAAAAGCCAGGCGGAAAACCAATTCCTCATCAATATTCAAGAACATTCATTTGAGATTATAGTGGCTCAAAAGCATCATTTAAAACTGTGCAATACATTTTTGTACAACAATGAAAAAGATTTGATCTACCTGATATTATTCACATTTGAACAACTGGGTTTATCGTCGGCCAATACTTACATTGAGCTGAGTGGTGCCATCAGCCCCACCGATTCAAGGTATTCACTTATCAAACGGTACCTGAAAAATGCGGTATTGGCGCCTCTCCCACTCCATTTCCTATACCCTGAAAGCATCTGTTCATTGGAAGTGCACCGTTTTTCTAATCTATTCAATTTAACACTATGCGTATAGTAAGTGGCACACACCGAGGAAGGCGGTTCACGCCCCCGGCAGGGTTTAAAGCCCGACCCACAACCGATTTTGCAAAGGAAAACCTGTTCAATGTACTGAACAATCAAATCAGCTTCGATGAGATAAAAGTATTGGACTTGTTTTCGGGCACGGGAAGCATTTCATTCGAGTTTGCCTCGCGCGGTTGCACCGACATCACCAGTGTGGAGTTGGAATTCAAGCACCACCAGTTTATTGCCAAAACAGCCGAATTGCTGAACCTTAAAACGGTGATGAAAGTGGTTAAGGCCGATGCTTTCCGGTTTATTGAAAAAACAACCGGGAAATACGACCTGATCTTTGCCGATCCGCCGTTCGACCTTGAAAAAGCAGCCGAATTGCCCCAAATTATTGCTGACCGGGAACTTCTCAATCCCGATGGCATTTTCATTCTGGAGCACTCCGACAAAAAAAACTATCAACAGCATCCGCTCTTCATCGAGGTGCGGGCTTATGGGAAGGTCAACTTCTCCTTTTTTGGACAACAAGCCAAATCAGAATAAACAACTCAACAACCAGATAGAAAGAATGAGAGTAAACCAAAATCAAAAACAGATCAACATCAACGGCCGGCTTTTTTCCTTTGAGCGCCCTGTGGTAATGGGGATTTTGAACACCACGCCCGATTCTTTTTTTGATGGCGGGAAATACCGCAGTGAAGCGACCATCGCACAACGGGCCGAAAACCTCATAGCCCAAGGTGCTGCCATCATCGATCTTGGTGCCTACTCATCACGGCCGGGAGCCGACCACATTTCCGAAGAGGAAGAGTGGCAAAGACTCGACTTGGCACTCAACCTAATCAGGAAAAACCATCCGGATGTGATTGTGTCGGTGGATACCTTCCGAAGCGAAATTGCCAAAAGAAGTGTGGAAACCTACCGGGTGGACATGATCAACGACATATCGGGCGGCATGATGGATCCCAGGATGTTTGCCACCATGGGTAAACTCAATGTGCCCTATATCCTGATGCACATGAAGGGTACGCCCCAAAACATGCAGCAGGACATATCGTACCAAGCCAACATTATGGACGAAATCAACCTCTTTTTCAGCCGGCAGGTTTACGAACTGACCCAGAACGGAGTTAAGGACATCATACTGGATCCCGGTTTCGGGTTCGGAAAAACTGCTGATCACAATTTCACCATCATGCGCAGGCTGGAGGAATTTCAAATACACAACCTCCCCATACTGGTTGGCATATCGCGTAAATCAATGATATACAAAATATTGAACACAACGCCCAATAACAGTCTGAATGGCACCACCATCCTCAACACTATGGCCCTTGAGCGAGGCGCGAACATTTTAAGGGTGCACGATGTGGCAGAAGCCATAGAATGTATTAATTTAGTGGAATATATGAAAACAACATAAAATGATATCTTTCATTGAGATCCGCTTAATTGACATCATCGACATATTGCTGGTTGCATTCTTGATGTACCAGGTTTACAGACTAATAAGGGGAACAATTGCCATCAACATCCTGATCAGCATCTTTTCGTTCATCATATTTTGGCTGTTGATAAAAGCCTTCAAGATGGAGTTGTCGGCCAGCATACTCGATAAATTTGTCAACATAGGCCTGCTGGCCTTGATCATCATTTTCCAACAGGAGATCAGGCGATTTTTTTTGATGATTGGCTCAAAATACAACATTTCGCACCGTTTTGGATTCGACAATATATTCGAGAGCTCCAATGAAACCAACAAATCGTTTATCGAACCGGTTGTTCGCTCATGCGAGCAATTATCGAAGAGCCAGACGGGCGCGCTGATTGTGGTGACCCGCAAAAGTGAGTTGACAGAATACCTGTCAACTGGCGAAAGGCTCAATGCCGTGGTTTCGGCGCAATTATTGGGATCGCTATTTTTCAAAAACAGTCCATTGCACGATGGGGCGGTCATCATTAGCCACAATGAAATCAAGGCTGCGGCCTGCATCCTGCCGGTTTCGCAGAGCTACGACCTGCCCAAGGCATTTGGTTTGAGGCACCGGGCTGCCCTGGGCATTACCGAAACCACCGATGCCATAGCCATTGTGGTGTCGGAGGAGACCGGACAAATCACTTTTGCCAGTCATGGACAAATCAAACATGGAATAACAACCGAGGAGCTTACCAATCTGCTTGAAAAACTTTAGGTGAAGTCATGAAAAATAAAAACAGAAGGATATTGATTTGCGGAGCCACAGGCTTTATTGGGAAAACACTATCCGGTTTTCTGACTAACAACAAATATATTGTCGAACCCATCACCCGGCAACATTTGAGCCTCCCCACCCGGGAACTGGCCGACTATTTGACGGGTGCCCTGGCGATTTTCAACTTTGCTGGTGCCCCCATTTTGAGCAACTGGACCGAAAAGAACAAAAAAGCAATTTACGAAAGCAGAATAAAAACCACGCGAAAGCTGGTGGATGCCATCAAACAATCGACCTATAAACCGGAGTTATTTTTCAGCACCTCGGCCGTAGGCATTTACGACAGCTACGAAGTGCACGATGAGTTTTCCACCAATTTTGCCAACGATTTCTTGTCGCATATCTGCATTGATTGGGAAAAGGAGGCTTTCCAGCTCTGCAACCTGCAATCGACCCGGGTCATCATCGGGCGGCTGGGAATCGTGCTGGGAAATGGCGGAGGTGCCTATCCCAGTATGATCACACCTTTTAAATTGGGATTGGGCGGCCGCATTGGCGACGGTTACCAATGCATGCCGTTTATCCATATCAACGATCTGACCTGCGCCCTATGGTTTTTCCTGAACAACAAAAACTGCAAGGGCATCTACAACTTAGTGGCTCCCCAGATGATTTCGAACCGGGAATTTTCGCAGAAGCTTTCAAAAGCATTGCACCGTCCACATATTGTCACCGTACCCAAATGGATATTGAAACTGATATATGGCGATGGCGCCATTTTATTAATACAAGGTCAGAAAGTAATCCCCAAAAGATTAAAGGACAACCACTTCCCCTTTGAGTTCCCAACCATCGACCAGGCGATAAAAGATCTGTTGAAAACAACTAAAGATCCCGAACCGACGGGCCATATTTGACAAGCTTTTCCCCATCGGGGGTGTGGGTATAACGGCTGAAATAACCAATAAACCGGCCGGCCAAAACCTCTGCCTTTGAGACCCATTCGTTAACATCTGCATAGGAATTCCGAGGATCGAGAATTTCGGAATTAATGCCGTTTAGAACATCGGGAACTTCCAAATTCAAAACCGGGATGGTTGAACGCGAAGCAGCATCAATGCTGTCGTCCAAGATGGCATCAATAATTTTGCGGGTGTCGGCTAATGAAATCCGCTTTCCGGTGCCATTCCATCCAGTATTGACCAGATAAGCCCGTGCCCCGTGTTTCTCCATTTTTTGAGCCAATATTTTTGCATAAACGGTGGGGTGCAATGATAAAAATGCTGCTCCAAAAGCAGGCGAAAACGAAGGGAGGGGTTCCACAATGCCATGCTCGGTACCGGCCAATTTAGCCGTGTATCCGCACAAGAAATAGTATTGGGCTTGATATTTGTCCAGATAAGAGAACGGAGGCAACACCCCAAAGGCGTCGGCCGAGAGGTAGATGATTTTTTTTGCATGGCCAGCCTTCGACGGCAAAACAATCTTATTGATAAAATAGATTGGATAGGAAACCCGCGAATTTTCGGTGATGGAATCATCCGAAAAGTCAACATTCCCAAAGGCATCCACCACCACATTCTCCAACAAGGCATCCCGCCGGATTGCCCGCCAGATATCGGGCTCGTGGTCGGCATTCAGGTTGATGGTTTTGGCGTACGACCCCCCTTCAAAATTGAATATGCCCTGTTCGTCCCATCCATGCTCGTCATCACCGATCAAGTATCGCTTGGGGTCGGCCGATAGTGTTGTTTTACCGGTACCCGACAAACCGAAGAAGAGAGCCACATCGCCTTTTTCGCCAACATTGGCCGAGCAATGCATGGCGCCAATATCGCGCAAGGGCAGATAGTAGTTCATCATCGAAAAAATGCCTTTCTTCATCTCCCCTCCATACCAAGTGCCGCCAATCAGTTGAATCCTATCGGTGAGGTTGAACAGGACAAATATTTCGGAATTCAGTCCTTGCTCCTTCCATTGGGGATTGGTGACACGCGAAGAGTTCAACACGACAAAGTCGGGCTCGCCAAAATTCTGAAGCTCAAAAAGGGTGGGTCGCACAAACATATTGGTTACAAAGTGGGCCTGCCAGGCCACTTCAACCACAAAACGGACTTTCAGGCGGGAATCGGGGTTGATGCCGCAAAAGGCATCCACCACAAATAGATGGCGGGCCTGCGACAATTCATCCACAACCAGATTTTTACAATGATGCCACACCGGCATGCCAACCGGACGGTTGATTTCGCCATCCCACCAGATGGTATTTTCGGAAACGGCATCCCGCACAATGTACCGGTCTTTGGGTGCCCTACCGGTATAGCGGCCTGTTTCGACAGCCACGGCACCGAATTTTGTTTCAACACCACGTTCCAACCCCTCGTTTTGGGGGCTAGTTTCCAATTCGAAC
>JAGPIS010000043.1 GCA_018054835.1 Breznakibacter sp.
GTTCTTATACGTGGAGCTGCCGTGTTGTCGGGTTCCAACGAGCCATTGTATGTGGTGGATGGTATTCCAATTTCCAATACCCAGTTTTCCAATGCCGATGACAGCGACAATGGTGGAGTGGACTCAGGTAATGGTATTTCAGCGATCCCTGCCGATGATATTGAGAATATTTCTGTGTTGAAGGGACCTGCTGCCACAGCACTTTATGGTTCACGTGCTATCAATGGTGTGGTTTTGATCACGACCAAACGAGGTTCAAAAGATAAAGGGACAACCGTTGATTATAATTCCAACGTGACGTTTGAACAAGCTCGTATTTTATCTGATTGGCAGCAAGTATATGGACAGGGGCTTGATGGAAAGGCTCCCTCTACGTTGACTGAAGGTAGGGAGCAAACTTCCATGTGGGGTGCACGTTATTCTGATGTATCAGAATATGTTAATTATCGCGGTGATGTTCGAAACTATACTTACCATGATAATGAAAAAGATTTCTTTGAGACTGGTTTTACTTGGACTAATTCTGTAGCACTTAATCACCAAACTGACGCTTCGAATGTGCGTTTGTCCTACTCCAATACAACCAACAATGGTATGGTACCTAATACATCGTACGATCGTAATGCTCTTACTGTGGCAGGTGGATCAAAAGCATTTAAAGATCGTGTCGAATTGGATGCAAAATTGGCCTATACCAACGAGAAATCCAACAACGCCATGATGGGTTCGACGCCTTTTAATCCTACTTCCCAATTGTTGGGCATTCCCAATAATATTGCACTTTCAGACCTGAAGGATTATAAAAACCCTATTACAGGCATGCCTGTTGGTTTGGGTAATCTTGACTCAAACCCCTATTGGACCTTGAATGAAATCAAACAGGGATTTGACAAGAAACGCCTGATGTCTTTAGTGTCAGCAAAAATAAAATTAACCGACGAATTAAGTGTTCAAGGACGTTATGGTAGCGATTTGACTTTTTACAACAGCGATGCTCTTTTCCCCATTGGCACACCTTATTACCAATCGGGACGTGCTTCTTTGAATAAATCGCAGGAGATTGAAAGTAATTATGACTTCCTTGCCACTTACAATAAGGATTTTGACAGTTTCGGACTTACTGTTAATGCTGGAGCTTCCCGCATGGATCGCGAGTTGGATGGCATGCAATTGTTTTCCGCTTCTTTCGCCGAGCCTAGTTTGCAAAGACCTGGTGCAGGAATTGAAAACTCAACCTCTTTGATTTATTCTCGCAAGCGGATTAACTCGGTTTATGGTACTGCGCAAATGCGATACAAAGGAATGGTTTATATCGACTTTAGTGCGCGTAACGACTGGTCGTCCACCCTTCCAAGTTCCGATAATTCCTACTTCTACCCTTCGGTTAGTACTTCATTCATCCTTAGTGAAATGATGGAGATGCCTAGCTGGATCACCTTCTCAAAGTTGAGGGGCTCTTGGGCACAAGTGGGTTCCGATACAGATCCTTACCGTTTGGTGTTGCAATATAAATTGGATGATTACACACATCCTAACCATGGCGGAGGAAGCACAATCGTTGGAGGTGTCAATGCCAGCACCATCCCGAATGCATTTCTGAAACCATCAATCATGAGCTCTTATGAATTTGGTGGCGAATTCAAGTTCCTTCAGAACCGCCTGGGAGTGGATGTGTCTTATTATTATTCCGAAGCCAAGGATCAGATAATTCCTGTTACAGTATCCAATACCTCAGGTTTTGAAAAGGCTTTGATCAATTCAGGTTCAATTATCAATAAAGGTTGGGAGATTTCTTTTACTGCGACTCCAATACAACGGAAAGATTTCTCATGGAATACAGCTGTTAATTTTTCCAAAAACAGCAACGAAGTGGCTTCCCTCGCCGATGGCGTTTCTCAGTTGCAACTGATTCAAGGTGGAGGAGCCCAAGTGATTGCTGGTGTTGGTATGGAGTATGGCACCATCATGGGTAAAAAACTGGATCGCGACGACAAAGGTCAAATCAAATTGGATGGTAATGGTTTGCCATTATTGACGGATAAATACTATGCCATTGGTAATGGTTACCATGATATGATGTTGGGCTGGGTTAATAGCTTGTCGTATAAAAACTTTACATTCAATCTGGTTGTGGATTCAAAATTCGGTGGGGATATTTACTCTTCAACCGAAGCATCAGCCTATTCCTTGGGTAAACATAAAAATACCCTGGAGCGTTCCGAATATGTTGCTGGAAAATCTTGGGCTCCTTCTGAGCTTGAAGGTTTGACAACTACTGCTAAACCACAGGATTTATATGGAAGGCTATCTGGAGCTCACGAAATGTTCGTGTATAACGCTTCATATGTCTCTTTGAAGGAGTTGAGTTTGAGTTACACTTTACCTTCTAGCTTTTTGGGTGAAGATTCATACTTCAGAGCTGCCAGTGTTGGTGTGTTTGGTAAGAATCTTTGTTATCTCTATAAGGGAACCGACAATATTGATCCTCAGGCAGCCTATTCCATCAGCAATGGCGCTAGCGGTTTAGAGGTCGGTAATAATGCTATGCCTGCAAGTTTTGGTGTGAATTTAAATATTAAATTTTGATGAGAATGAAACTTAAAAATATCGTATTGTCATTTGTGCTTGGTGGACTAACCCTGTCCTGTACCAACGATTTTGATGAAATTAATACAAATCCCAATACCATAGAAAAATTAACACCTGGATATCAATTCGGATACATTCAGTTGAAATATTCGGGTGGTGGCCATGAAGAGTGGCGTGGAAACCTGATCATGACAGGACCGTTGTCTGGTGTGACAACTTGTGGCTACAGAACAGGCCAAGGGTTTGGTGCAGCCGATGACTATTCTACTGCAAAGTGGTCAGTAATCTATCAGGATGCTGTGAAAAATGGGGTGGATTTGCTTCGGGTGATGAATTCAAATCCTGATGTTCAGGTTTGGGAAAGCCGTATTGCGCAAACCGATATTATGATGCAATTCATATATCAGCGTATGACCGACTTGTATGGCGATATTCCATATTCAGAAGCAGGCAAGGGCTTCGAAAGCAATATCTTCTATCCAAAGTATGACTCACAGGAGTTTATTTATAAGAGCATGGTGACTAAATTGCGCCAATCACGTGATTTGCTTTTGTCATCAACCTCTACTTCATTCAACGAAAAGGAGGATGTCATCTATGGTCACTTGGACAATCAAAGCCGCAAGCGCGCTTGGGCTCGTTTGGCTAATTCACTGTTGCTCCGTATCGGTATGCGTGCTTCTTCGGCTGATGAAGCATGGGCTAAGGAAGTGGTGGAAGAGGCTGCTGGACATTCGGCAGGTCTTATAGATGCTTTTGATAGTAGCAATTCAGCTATCATCAAACATTCCATGGATGGCGGTCCTTGGGGAATTCACGAGAATGGCACCGGTTCTGCCATCAATGGTAAGACTGGTGGTTTTGCCCATGCTTACCTTGGAGATGAATACTTGAGGATAGCGCAACAGCGCAAGGATCCCCGTCTGTTTTTTGAAGGGAGTCAGATTGTATATAAGAATGGCGAGTATTTGCCCTATACCGATCAAACCTATTTCAATCCTTTTGAAGAGGCAAACCGTCCCGGTGAAGCTTGGAAGCCTGTAACATTCCTTCCTGGACGTGGGGGTGCTGATAACTCCTTTGCCATGAGGGGCATGATGGTAGTTAATGGTACCCAGGTTTTTGCTGACTTTTATATTGATGGTGGTAAATTGGGTTCTACTCAAACCGTCAATAAAGATAATGCAGAAACGAAGTATTCTTATGTTTATAATGCTGAATATGTCCAGTACCGAACGCTGTGCGGCATTAACCCACAAACTGTAGGTTCACGGACTGCTCCCACCATTGTTTTTGGTGCTGATGAAACTTATTATATTCTTGCCGAAGCTGCAGCTAAAGGCTGGAATGTGACTGGTACCGCCAACGATTTGTTAAAGAAAGCCGTTTCCTTGAGTATGGATAAATACCCTGCATTTTATAAAGGTGATGGTTCCCCATACATCTATATGGAAAAGTATTTGAAGACCATTGGCGAAGTTCCTGCAGGTAGTATTGTTTCTGAAGGTGAGTTGAAAAACAAATATGTTCAACTTAAAGAGGATTATTTGGCCTCATTAGGGGAGGCAACTGTTGAGTCCATTCAATTGGAACGTTGGAAATCTCTTTTCCTGAATGGTTATGAGGCATTTGCTTTATGGAACAGAACAGAACTGGCAGTCACTCCTGTTGGTATTCCTTATGGTAAGAATATCGAGGTTCCCAAGTATACATGGAACCAGGTTCAGACAATAACCCCTGCTACCCCTGTAGCGGCTGGTGAGTTTTCATCGGTGCCTTTCCATAATGGCGGGTCAACTGCAGGTGTGCGCCCAAGGAGGTTGGATTATCCTAATTCGGAAAGGATGAACAACTCTTCTAATTTGAATAATGCCATTGAGGCGCAGAAGTTATTTGGAAATGATGGATCTCATTTTATTTCAAATAAGATGTGGATTAGTCGCTAATTCAATCCTATAATACATAAAGAGGGTGTCCAACGAAACTGGACACCCTTTTTAGTATAATTTCCTTATTCTGGTCGTTAATTGGCTCAACTGATTTATGGGTTTATAATAACTTTTTTTAAGTCCTGATTTTTGGCACAAAATATGTACATGATCAAAAAAAATTAATTATTTTTCATTCTTTTGTTGACTTTTTGGTTTGATTGATGTATATTTAATTTAAATAAAAAATATAGTGGGAATGAAAAAGTGTTTTATTCTACTCTCAAGTCGTCAATTAATTTGTATGCTATGAAATATATTAAACTAAAGGTGCAGAACCATAAGTTAGAGTTTATGAAGGAGTTGTTGAGCCACTTCGATTTTATTGAAATGGAGATTAGCGACGCTTTTGATGAACCCCGCATCTATCCGGGTGCCAATTTTGAAATCCGTTCGGCCAAATCGGCTGAGGAAACCAGTCGATCCAAGCAATCGGGATCCACTCCTGAGGATCTGGAAAAACTCCGTGCAGTCATCAATCGTATTGATGCCATGCGCGATCAAGCCAGACCATAGCTTCTTAAGCCTCTATTTTTGTTTTATATCTTTTAGGTGTCGTTTTTGCGACACCTTTTTTACTTATGTCAGTTTCCCTTTTGTTTTTCCCATTCATTTTTATATCTTTAGATGCTTATACTCACCATGTTGTTTCATTATTGAAAAAATGGATATGAAAAATCATGTTAATTTCACCCTTGGCTTGGGCTTTTACCTTTTGCTGGGTTGGGGCTTGTCGGCTCCCAGCCAATTGATGGCTCAGGATTCGGCGGTTGACAAGCCTGCTGTTTTGCGCGGATCGGGCAACGATGCCGGACGTTATTATGCCAAACGTTTTGTTTTTCCCATGCGGGCTATTATTGAATTGCAAGAGGGGCCTGTTGTGGCAGCCGTTGCCATTAGCTCCGATGGGGCAGTGGAGTCGGTGGATGTGGTGCAGGGCTTGTCGCCCGAGGTTGATGAGTCCATCCGTCAATTGGTGACGACTACCGGCAAATGGAAACCGGCTCGTTTGAATAATGCACCAGTCCGTTCGGTTCAGAACATCACCATTGATTTGAAGCTCACCGATTCGCAAAAAAACTTTTCGGAGTCGCTCAAGGCGTACCGGGGGGCGGAGCATTTCCCGCTTTTTGTGTTGGATCGCAAACTGGTGAACGATTATGTGGAGCTGGAGCCCTACAATATCAAATCTATTCGTGTTTTGAAAGGCGAAAAGGCCAAGGAACTCTATGGGGAGGCCGGCATCCACGGGGTGGTCGAAATCCAAACCAAACGGGGCACCCCACCCATCTATTGACCTCTTTCCATGGATAGTCGTTCGCGCGTTCACATCCGTTTGGGATAACTTTTCGTCGTTTTGTCCTGATTATTTGAATCAGGAGACTCTTTTATTTTTACTTTTGGATAATTTCATGTTATTTTGTAAAGCACTACAGTTTATTGTGGTGCTTTATTAATTAATTGGTTGTTAGGGGGTTGAAAGATTTTTTCTTTTGTTTCTTAGTGAATCGAAAGAGGAGCGGAAGTTTGACCATATATAACCTGTTGTTAGTTAAACTGATAAAAGACATTTCAAGTTGGAATAATTAAATTTTAATTTGTGGTGCCTGAAATACAAAATAAAAAGGAACATGGAATTTATTGAAAGATTGAAAGACCGTGCCCGACAAAACAAAAAGAGAATTGTTTTGCCCGAAGGACATGAGGAGAGAACACTCAAAGCAGCCGATATTATTCTGAAAGAGAATATTGCAGAGGTGATCCTGATTGGGAACCCCAACGAAATTGGGCTATTGGCCAGCCAATATGGTTTGACGCATATTGGGCAGGCTACCATTGTTGATCCCAAGTCGCATGCGAAGAAGGAAACCTACATGCAGTTGTTGTTGAGTATCCGCAAGAGCAAGGGCATGACCGAGGAACAAGCAGCCAAATTGGTTGAAGATCCTTTGTATTTGGCTGTGTTGATGATCAAGGCCGGTGATGCCGATGGCGAGGTGGCTGGTGCCGACAATGCCACCGGCGATGTGTTGCGCCCGGCATTCCAAATTGTGAAAACATTGCCAGGCATGAGCGTCGTTTCCGGTGCTTTCTTGATGTTCCTTCAAAATAAAGAGTTTGGCGAGGATGGCTTGATGGTTTTTGCCGATTGTGCAGTCCATCCCAACCCTACTGCCGAAGAGCTGGCCGAGATTGCTGTGGCTACCGGGCGCACCACGCGTGCTATTGCCGGTTTCGAGCCCCGCATTGCCATGTTGAGCTTCTCAACCAAAGGTAGCGCCAAACACGAAATGGTTGATAAAGTTGTGGCAGCCACTGCGTTGGCGCAAAAGATGGCACCCGATATGAAAATTGATGGTGAGTTGCAATCCGATGCAGCCATTATTCCTGCCATTGGGAGCAAAAAAGCACCGGGTAGCGAAATTGCAGGTCATGCTAATGTGTTGGTATTCCCAACCCTCGAAACTGGTAATATTGCCTATAAGTTAGTTCAACGCATGGCCGGAGCCGAAGCCGTGGGTCCCATCCTACAAGGCATGGCAGCCCCCATCAACGATTTGTCGCGCGGATGTTCGGTGAGCGATATCGTCAATTTGGTGGCCATCACTGCCACTCAAGCCGCAGGTATGTAAAACACAAATCAGCCGGTTTTCCGGCTGATTGTTTTTGATGATGTTTCTGTAGTTAAAATATCGTATATAAAATAAAGATCAAATGGCTGAAATATTGGTGGAACCGATTGATGCTTATGCATTGAGTCAGGAAAAAAAGGTGAAGACGCTCTTCTCAAAAATTGGCGTTGTGGGGTGTGGAAAAGAGGGGCAGAATATCGCCCGCATTGCTGCCTGGCATGGTATTGAGGTGGTTTTTATTGAACTAAGTCAGGATAAAATTGATGTGGCCATTGCAAATATTGGCAAAGAGCTCGATATGCGCATCGAAAACTGGGGGCTTACCCCAGGCGAAAAAAAGGCCATCATGTCGCGCATCAAAGGCTCATTGAACTACTCTGCCTTGTCATCGTGCGATTTTGTGATTGAAGCCATCCGTGCTGATGAAAAAACCGGGTTGCGAAGCATTGAGGCTCGTAAAGAGGTGTTCAGGCTTGTGGAAGAGGTGGTGGACCGCGATGCCATCATTGCCACCAATGCCACCACGATTATTATCACCGAATTGGCCTCTGAGTTGAAGTATCCTGACCGTTGCGTCAGCCTTCATTTCTTCGTGACCTCACCCGAAGCCCGTATCATCGAGGTGGTAAAAGGGCTTTACACCACCGATGAAGTTTACAGCCGTGTTTGCACTTTTATCAAACTGATCAACCGCGAAGTGATTCCGGTTGAGGAATCAGCAGGATTGGTGAGTGTGCGTCTGTTTCTGGCACTCTTGAACGAGGCTTGTGCCACACTGCTCGAAGGCGTGGCCACCATCGAAGATATTGATAAAACCATGGTGATCGGTTTGGGTATGCGATTCGGCCCTTTCCAGTCGGCCGATATTATTGGATTGGAGAAGGTTCAACGTTGGATGGAGAATCTCTACGAAGAGTTTGGTGATGTGAAATTTAAGCCATCCCCTCTGATCAAGCGCTTGGTTCGAGCCAAACGATTGGGTAAAATTAACGGGATTGGTTTTTACCGCTACGATAGTGAAGGGCGGCGCCTTCATGCCGTGCATATTGTTGGTAAATAGCATACGGCTTCAGGCTTTGACTTGGTGTAACCGTGAATGTGTTTACAATAGGTGTGCGACATTAATCCATTTTAGGAATTTAAAGATATTGAAAGATGAAAATATTGGTGTTAAACTGTGGCAGTTCTTCATGCAAATACCAGCTTTTTTCGCAGGAGGGCTCGCAGTGGCTTGTTTTAGCCAAAGGGGTTGTTGAGAAAATTGGTTTGCATGGTTCTTTTTTGAAACATGAGAAAGAGAATGGTTCCAAGGTTCTGCTCGAGGGCGAGATTCTGGATCATACCAGTGCCATTGATTACATATTGGGTGTTTTGGTGAGCGCCAATCATGGCTGCTTGACTTCGCTCGAGGAGATCGATGCCGTGGGGCATCGCGTAGTGCATGGCGGGGAGGAGTTCAATTCAAGTGTGTTTATCACGCCTGAAGTGATCAGCAAAATGGAAGAGTGCATTGAGTTGGCACCACTTCACAATCCACCAAACCTCAAGGGAATTGATGCCATCAAACAGTTGTTGCCCAGTGTGCCCCAAGTTGGCGTGTTCGATACGGCATTCCACCAAACCATGCCCAAACATGCCTATATGTATGGCATACCCATGTCGCTTTATAAGAAGTACGGCATCCGCAGATACGGTTTCCACGGCACCAGCCACAGGTTTGTTTCCCGTAGGGCTTGCGAAATCTTGAATGTTGATTATACCACTCAAAAGCTCATTATTTGTCATTTGGGTAATGGTGCCTCCATTTGTGCCGTCAAAAATGGCCAATCGGTTGACACGTCCATGGGTTTCACGCCTGTAGAAGGGTTGATCATGGGTACGCGCGCCGGAGATATCGACATGGGCGCCGTTACCTTCATCATGGACAAGGAGATGATTGGCACCCGTTCTGCCTCCGTGCTGTTCAATAAGCAGAGTGGTTTGTTGGGGATCACGGGAGTTTCATCCGACATGCGCGAGATTATCCGCACGGCAGGCGAAGGCAATGTCGATTCGCAACTGGCGCTGGAGATGTTTTTTTACCGAGTGCGCAAATACATTGGCTCCTATGTGGCTGCCATGGGCGGCGTGGACGCGGTGGTATTCACCGGTGGAATTGGTGAAAACAGCTTTATTGTGCGCCGGGGAATTTGTCAAGGACTTGAGTTCTTTGGCATTGAACTGGACGACGATGCCAATAATAGCATCATAGGCGAAGAGGGAATCATCAGCAAGGGAAAGACAAATGTGATGGTGGTGCCAACCAACGAAGAGTTGGTGATAGCGCAGGATACACGCGAAATAGTGGATGCTTTGGTGAACAGATAATTACTTACTAGCATAAAAGGAAGAGGTATGTTTAAAAAATTGTCTGATCTGCAAGCGTTGGTGCAGCAACAAAAGGTTTGCCGAAAGCTGGCTCTGGCGGTGTCGCAGGATGAGCATTCGTTGGAAGCTGTCCATTCGGCCTTTAGGGCTGGATTCATCATGCCGGTTTTGATCGGTTCACGTGTGGATACCGAAAAGATTATCACCGCCAAGGGATTCGATTTTTCAGGCGCCGAGTTCATCGACGAGCAAAACCCGCTTAAGGCGGTTGAATTGGCTGTTCGCATGGTGCACGACCGCCGGGCCGACATTTTGATGAAGGGTAAGGTGGCCACACCCGACTTGCTCCGTGCTGTGCTCAACAAAGAGTGGGGTTTGCGTAGTGGTTCCATCCTATCGCATTTTGCCCTGTTTGAGGTGGATACTTATCACAAGTTGATAGCCGTGACCGATGTGGCCATGAATATTGCCCCCAACCTCCAGGATAAGATCGGGATCATCAATAACTCGGTGAATTACCTCAACAAGATTGGGATTCCCATGCCGAAAGTGGCTGTTTTGGGCGCCATTGAAATGGTGAACGAAAACATGCAGGCAACCCTCGATGCGGCTTTGTTGTCGAAAATGAACCAACGGGATCAGATTAAGAACTGCATCATTGACGGCCCATTGGCCTTCGATAATGCCGTGAGCTCCGAGAGTGCCAAACATAAAGGCATTCGCAGCGATGTGGCCGGCGATACCGACCTGTTGCTGATGCCCGACATTGAAGTGGGTAACGTGTTGTACAAAACCTTGGTCTTTTTTGCCAAGGCGAAAGTGGCCAGCGTTATCTTGGGTGCCTCAGCTCCAATTGTACTTACCTCACGCAGCGATTCCGAAGAGTCAAAACTCTTTAGTATTTTATTGGCTTCGCTGGCCTGATAACAAAGTAGTTAAGAATTTAAACGGGCAGTATCCTCATCGACACTGCCCGTTTTTTTGTCTTGCGTGGCTCGTGAGTTGAAAAATATATGGCACAATTGGTTCCGATGATTTTTCTCATTTGCTGTTATGCATGGTTGTGGTATTTTTGTACCAAATTAATTAGTTTAAAAATCAGTTCTAAACCAATCTGTTTCCTATGAAAACCTATAAGATTTTAGTGATCAATCCGGGTTCCACCTCAACGAAGATTGCAGTGTACGAAGGACGAAATTCAGTTTTCCTGAAGACCATTCGCCATTCTGCCGAACAATTGGCCCGGTACGATTGTGTTGCAGCCCAGTATGAATTTCGAAAAGAGATGATATTGAGTGAATTGGTTCAGGCTGATATTGATATTGAACACATTGATGGCGTGGTAGGGCGTGGTGGCTTGGTGAAGCCCATCGAATCGGGTGTTTATGAAGTGACCGAAGCGCTTAAGGCCGATCTCAAGAAGAGTGAGTTGGGCGAACATGCCAGCAATTTGGGCGGTTTGATTGCCGACGACATTGCCCGCAGCCTGCCTTCTGCTCGTGCTTTTATTGCCGATCCGGTTGTGGTGGATGAGTTGATGGACGAGGCCCGCATCACCGGATTGCCCGATTTGCCGAACCGCAGTATTTTCCACGCCTTGAATCATAAGGCAGTGGCAAAAAACTATGCCAAATCGGTGGAGCGTCCTTACGAGGAGCTGAATCTGATTGTAGCCCATCTTGGGGGTGGCATATCCGTGGGTGCCCACCGCAAAGGACGCATTGTGGATGTAAACAATGCCTT
>JAGPIS010000205.1 GCA_018054835.1 Breznakibacter sp.
GCATTGACATGCCCGACATTTCGGCTTACGAACTGGGCATTGGGGAGGATTACGACATTACCGTCACCATCGACCTGAAGAAAAATGAAGGCATCGACATTGGGCTGGAGATGGTTTTTGCCGATGGGGCCGACGACAACATCACGCGCATTGTTCATGCCGAGCCTTTTGCCATCAAAAGCAAAAACGGATCGCAGGTGACCTATTATTTAAACCACAAACTGAACTATCCAGGCGTGTTTAAATTTGGGATCCGCATGTTTCCATCGAATGCTATGCTGCCGCACAAGCAAGATTTTGCACTGATGCGCTGGATTTAATGCACACAAAAAGAGGTCGTTGATAGCGGCCTCTTTTTATATCTTTTTCCTTATTGTTGGTGTTTTGACATCAATTTCGATTCCGGTCATTCATTTTTGCGCAACACCTTCCACTGAGCCATGCAACAAATTTTATTGATCAGGTGGGGGCATTTGCTCTCCAAAACAAAATCCACATCGGAAGCAGTCTTGATGCTCCCAAAAAGATCTTCGGGGAAAGCAAAATCGGAGAGCTCAGTTTCGGTATCCACATTGCGGAGGCCAAATGTGGTGATGTAAAGCTCTTCAAAACCGGGCATAACCGGTCGCACCTCGTTCACATAGCTGAAAGCGCCCAAGCGGTCTTCGGCCACAACCGGCACCACGCGAAAGGAACGAATCACCTCGGGCAGCAACACCTGGCGGAATTCGCGCCCCGCAATGCCCAGCACCATGCTGATAACAATTCCGTCGGAGACAAGAATTTCGCCTGGTTTGAACCGTTGGTAATTGAAGTGGTTGGGGATGGTATCCTTCAGGTAGGTGGCCCAAAAGAGATTCTCACTTTTACCCACCGGCCGTACATAGGGGTGCAGCAGAAGGTCGCCCGCTTTAAAAACGTTGATTTTATTCTGAATATGAATACCCCTCACCCTTGCCAATATCTTCTCTTTGAAAAGGTTGTTCATCATAGGTTGCGTGCGGGTGGAAGCAATCGTGACACGTGGCACGAAATGTGGGAACACCATTTCGCATTCGAGCAAGAACACAGCTTCACCCTTTTGGTTGAACAGGATATGGTCGGCCACCACATAATTGTGCCGCCCCTGCTCCGAGATCCGGCGGATGCGTATGCTGCATGAAAAAGTGTCACCTGGGAAGGCTGGTGAAAGGTAAAGCACATTGCGCACTTCGTGGATGTGGATGCTGCTGTTGCCATAACTCTCAGCCCCCAAGCTCAATGTGAGGTTCATTAAAAAACCGTAGGGCAGAAAAATCTGGTGGAAGCCCAAGCGACCGGCAAACTCCCGGCTGTTCTCAGGGTATGAGGACGTTGGCATAAAACCGCTCCACAAACTAAGCACCGACTCATCCACTGTGATATTGTAATTGCTTACAATTTCTTGTCCAACAAATACTTTTGTCAGATCGAGTCCATAATTTACTTTGCGGTTCGGCTTTAAAAATGATTGCATGTAATAATTCTTTTACGGTTGGATCACGGTAAATATAGGGATTTTCAATATAAAAACGAATCCTTCCTAGGTAAGTGCTATCAAAACAGAAGCACAAAACCACCCCATCGTTAAGGGATATAACAATTACCCCATCACTAAGGAACTATATAAAGCTCATTTCAATTGATTACTTACGGATTAAAAGCAAAAAAATTATCTTTTACGTGCAAAAAAACCAAGCATCAGATCACGGCAAGGATCCTGCAAAACACCATGGGTCACTTGGGTGCGGGGGTGCAGCAGAGAGGGTGTGCAGCGCGAAAAGCCCCTTTTTTCATCGCCAGCACCATAGACCAGCCGTCCCAGCTGGGCCCAGGAAAGAGCACCGGCGCACATCACGCAGGGTTCCAACGTAACATAGAGGGCACATTCGTTGAGATACTTACCACCGAGGTATTCAGCTGCGGCAGTGACGGCAATCATCTCGGCGTGGGCGGTAACATCGTTGAGCCGTTCGGTATGGTTATGAGCCCTGGCAATAATTCGGTTTCTACAAACCACCACGGCACCCACCGGAACCTCATCGGCGTCAAAAGCCTGAAGGGCTTCGGCATAGGCCTGTTTCATAAAATATTCGTCGCTAAAAATAATTTCATCCATGCTTTCCGATATAAATCAACAGAATGCAAAAATTCTGTTTTTTCTTATTAATTTCGCAAAGATATTCGAAATGGATTGCACAACCCTAAAAATTTGTCAATTCCAGAATTTAAACAGATAAGTATCGTAAATTAAAAGGATATGTACAGGACACATACTTGTGGCGAATTAAGAAAAGAGCAAGTAAACAGCGAAGTAACCCTGAGTGGGTGGGTTCAAAGAGTTCGTAATCTGGGAGGTATGACCTTTGTGGATTTGCGCGACCGCTACGGCATCACCCAGCTGGTTTTCAACGCAGAAACCGACAACCAGCTTTGCGCTCAGGCCAATGACTTGGGACGTGAATATGTGATTAAGATAACAGGCATGGTTGCTGAACGCAGCAGCAAAAACCCAAAGATCCCCACCGGCGACATTGAAATCCTGGTGAAATCGCTTACGGTATTGAATCCTGCCGACCTTCCTCCCTTCACCATTGAGGACGAAACCGATGGAGGGGATGAATTGCGGATGAAATACCGCTACCTGGATTTGCGCCGCCGTCCCATCCGCGAAAATATGGAGCTGCGCCACCGCATGGCCTTTGAGGTGCGAAACTATCTGAACCAATTGAACTTTATAGAAACTGAAACCCCGGTCCTGATCAAATCAACACCCGAAGGTGCCCGCGACTTTGTGGTGCCATCGCGTATGAGCCCCGGACAGTTTTATGCTTTACCACAAAGCCCTCAGGTATTCAAACAGCTTTTGATGGTGGCTGGTTTCGACCGCTACTTCCAAATAGTGAAATGTTTCCGCGATGAGGATTTGCGGGCCGACCGCCAACCCGAATTCACCCAGATCGACTGTGAGATGTCGTTCATCAACCAGGATGATGTGCTGAATACTTTCGAAGGGATGACCAAGCACTTGTTCAAAACCATCAAAGGGGTTGAATTGCACGGCGATTTCCCTCGCCTGCCCTATTCCGAAGCCATGAACCTCTATGGTTCGGACAAACCCGACATCCGTTTTGGCATGCAGTTCGTTGAAATCACCGATATTGCCAAAGGACACGAGTTCAAAGTTTTTGACGACGCCGAATACATTGCGGGCATCTGTGCCGAAAACTGTGCCGGATTCACTCGCAAGGAGCTTGACACATTGACCGATTTCGTGAAGCGACCACAAATTGGCGCCAGTGGATTGGCCTACATCAAATACAATACCGACGGCACCATCAAATCGTCCATCGACAAGTTTTTCAACACCGAAGAGTTAGCTGCTATAGGCGAGAAATTCAATGCCAAAC
>JAGPIS010000044.1 GCA_018054835.1 Breznakibacter sp.
TCTTTGCGGGACACCACATTGATTTTTTCGTTCCATTCGCGGTAGAGTGGCTTCAATTGTTCGAATTGGTGGAATTGTTCATCGGTTAGATGAGGGAAGTAATGCTTAATGAGATCCATTTTCTATTTAAAAATGTATGAGTGTTCGATTGATGTTGATCGATTAATAGGTTCTGACTTCGGAGTTTTTCAAGGTGTTGAAAAGCAGTTCTCTAGCCCTGAATAGTTGTGCTTTGACCGTTCCGATGGGCAAGTCGAGTTCCAACGAGATCTCTTCGTAGCTAAGTTCTTGGAAATAGCGCTTCTCAATCAGTATCCGGTAGCGTGGCTTTAATTTTGTTACAACGGTGCGCATTAAGGTGACAATCTGATCCCTGATGAGGTTTTCCTCCGGATCGAGATTGGTGTCTTTGATCGGGATCGTTGGTTCTATTTCGTTTTCATCGTTCATCCCGCCGTCGAGCGAGATGATATTGGTCCTTTTTTTCCTTAAATAGTCAATGCAATTGTTGGAGGCAATTTTGAACAACCATGTGCTGAAAGCAAAACTTGGAGAATACTGGCTCAGGTTTTTGAATGCCTTGCCAAAGGCCTCAATGGTTAAATCTTCGGCATCGCTCTTGTTGTTGACCATTTTTAAAAGCATGAAATAAATTGCATCACGATAGCGCCCCATCAATTCAGCAAATGCTTTTTGGTCTCCGGCAACGGCACGATCAACTAGGATCAGGTCAAATTTTGCCTTGTCCGAAAGGTTATTGTTTATCTCCATTTGTTTCTTTTTCCACCAAAAAATTTAAACAGCCACGCCATGGCCTGGAACCATGGTATTAATAAATCCATCAGCAGCACTACAAAAGACATACCCTTTTCTTCGAAATGTTGAGCAGCCTTGAAAATTATTATGTGGGTCAGTAATAGCCGGCTTGCAAATAGCCCAATAACTATTGGGGTAAAAGTATTAAAAAATAGAGAATAAAGAGTTAATAGATAGAATAATTGGCGTGAAAAAATTTCAATCCCCAGTAAAAGCTTTGTTGTGAAGGGGATTCTATTGGCTGTGGAGAGGTGGCGAGCCTTTTGTGTAAGCCAATCATATAAGGTTCTTTCGGCCAGTGATATGGTTTGAGCCTTCGGCTCGAAACAAATGGCGGTGTTCTTGCGGGTGCCGGCCTCCATAACAAACAGGTCGTCGTCGCCCGAGGCTATGGTGAGTGAATTGCGGAATTGGCTGCCTTTGTTGAAGAGTGATTTGGTGTAGGCGATGTTTCGCCCCACCGCCATGAATGGCTTGGCAGCTACCGCATGACCCATGTATTGGATGGCATTCCAAAAGGTTTCGAAACGGATGAGGGTGTTTAAAAATCCTTTCTCCTTTTTGTACCGGCCATAACCGATGACCAGTTCCTTCCCGGTGGTGAATTGCGAGGCCATGGTTGCAAGCCACTCCGGCGACGATGGGGTGCAGTCGGCATCCGTCAAGAGCATTCGCTCATGCTGGGCTGCCTTGATGCCGATGGTCAATGCCAGTTTTTTCCCATGGAAGAATTTTTTATCCACAGGTATCGTTGTGTAATATAGATGGGGGTTGGTTTGTTTGAATTGGGCCAAGGTCATCTCCGTGTCATCCTCGGAGCAGTCGTTCACCACCACCACTTGAAAGTTGGGGTAGTTTTGGTTTAAAATCAGCGGAAGATTCTTTTCCAGGTTTTCCTGCTCGTTTTTAGCACAGATAACGATCGAAACGGGTGGCATCTCTTTTGAACTGGTGGCAGGTTTTTTCCTTCCAACCCGAGCCATAATCAGGAGGTAGTAAAGCATTTGCGCCATCCAGGCAACTCCTAAAGCAGCTATGATATAGATCTCTTTTTCCAAGGTGAAATTTTTTCCAAAATTGCAATTTTTATTGTTTGGGTCATATGGTTCAAATGAATTTTCATGTTTTTATAGCTGTTTTTTTTATTTGATGAGCATCTGAGCATCGTAGCCAATAATATATGATGGCTGTTTTGTATATTTGCCGCTCTAAAATGTGTTTATGATTGATCCCAATATACTTTGGGATTAGTGTATTAGTGAACGATATGGAATTTGAACTTCAACATACTGATGCCCAAAGCCAGGCCCGGGCAGGTAAGATCACAACCGACCATGGCGAGATCCTTACGCCTATTTTCATGCCTGTGGGAACCGTGGGTTCTGTCAAGGGCATCCATTTCAGGGACGTCAAGGAAGACATAAAGGCTCAGATCATTTTGGGCAACACCTATCATTTGTTTCTCCGCCCGGGATTGGACATTATCCGGCAAGCGGGCGGGTTGCATAAGTTTAATGGTTGGGATCGTCCCATACTCACCGATAGTGGTGGTTACCAGGTTTTTTCGTTGAGTGCCAACCGGAAACTCAATGAGCAGGGAGCCACTTTCCGTTCGCACCTGGACGGGTCGAAACACCTTTTCACCCCTGAGAATGTGGTGGACACCCAACGCATCATCGGCGCCGATATCATCATGGCCTTCGATGAGTGCCCTCCCGGCAATTCCGATTATAAATATGCCAAAACTTCCATGGAGCTAACGCATCGTTGGCTCGACCGTGGATTGGCCCATTTCGATACCACCGAACCGGTTTATGGTTACGGACAGACATTTTTTCCCATCGTGCAGGGATCGTCGCACCGCGAGTTGAGGACCCGCTCGGCCGAATACATCGCATCCAAAGGGCGCGAAGGGAATGCCATTGGTGGATTGGCTGTGGGCGAACCCACTGAAGTGATGTACGAGATGGTGGAGCTTGTTAATGGCATTTTGCCCAAAGACAAACCCCGCTATTTGATGGGCGTGGGTACACCGGCCAATATCCTCGAAAATATCTCCCTTGGGGTTGATATGTTCGATTGTGTGATGCCAACCCGCAACGGGCGTAATGGCATGCTTTTCACCGCCAATGGGATTATGAACATGCGCAATGAGAAGTGGAAAGATGATTTCTCACCGCTCGATCCCGACGGCACTTCGTTTGTCGATCAGTTTTATTCCAAGGCCTATGTGCGCCACCTCTTTATTGCAGGTGAAATGCTGGCCTCGCAAATTGCCAGCATACACAACTTGGCCTTTTACCTTTGGCTGGTTGGCGAAGCTCGCAAACAGATCCTGGCCGGAACGTTTGCCGAGTGGAAACGGGTGATGGTGCCCAGGGTTTCTGCACGCTTGTGATGAATGGCTTCGGGTTGACCCCTTGGTGAACACTTCGTGGCATGTCGCTGCCCTTTTAGCGATTGTTTTAGTGATGATAATTTAAAATTATAAGGACTTGAAAAAGCTTGACAGATATATCCTGATAAAGTTTCTTGGAACTTTTTTCTTTGCCATAGCCTTGATCATCAGTATTTCGGTGGTGTTCGACATGGTTGAAAAAATCGATGACTTTCTGGAGACCGGAGCCCCTGTTAAAGCCATTGTTTTTGATTATTATTTGAATTTCATTCCTTATTTTGCCAACCTGTTCACCCCCTTGTTTGTTTTTATTGCCGTCATCTTTTTCACTTCCAAGATGGCCTATCAAACCGAAATAATCGCCATCCTCTCCAGCGGGGTCAGTTTTAAGCGGATGATGTACCCCTATTTTTTGGGTGCCGCCATTATTGCCGTGTTTTCCTATTTGTTGGGCGGATTTGTGATTCCTCCGGCCAATAAAACCCGCATCGCATTCGAAAACACCTATATCAAAAGCAAAAAAGAGACGGGATTAAGCGATATGCACATGCAAGTGGAGCCGGGCATGTTCGTGTACATGGGGAAATACTACTCTTTTGGTGAGCGCGGCGACCGGTTCAATATCGAAAAGTTTGAGGGCAAGGAGCTGGTTTCGCGGTTGTCGGCTCGCACCGCACGGTACGATACCATCAATAACCGTTGGAACTTGCAGGACTATACCATCTGGTCGTTCAAGGACGGCTTTGAACAGGTTATTGAGTCGGGAGCCAATATTGACACCACCATCAATGTATTGCCTTCCGATTTTAAGTCGGAGCGCAAATACTTTGAGATGATGAATAATTCGGAATTGAGGAGTTATATTGTGGAGCAACGTAATCGCGGCGTCGGCAACATTGAGGAGTTTCAAATTGAATGGTACAAACGCATGGCATCGCCTTTTGCCGCCTTCATTCTTACCCTTATCGGTGTGTCACTGGCTTCGCGAAAAGTGCGGGGTGGCATGGGGCTTCACATAGGTATTGGCATTGGCTTGAGCTTCGGATTCATATTGTTTATGACCATCTCCACCACCTTTGCCATCAATGGCAATATGAACCCTATTTTGGCCGTGTGGTTGCCCAATATTGTCTTTGCATTGATCGGCGCCTATCTTTATGTTAAGGCGCCCAAGTGATTGAAGGGACTGAGGTTTGAACTCCCGATCAATGCGTTCGAAGTTTTGATTTTAAAGAAATAGAGTTTATATTTTTGTGGCATGGAATTTTTTCGTAATTATGTACCCGGAAAAATTTGGTCAGGCTTGTTAGAAATGTCTGGTCATTAGTATCTTAACCATAATTATTGAATTATGTCATTACAAAACTACATCCTGGACCTTCGGAAAAGAAAAGAACGGGTTCAAATGGGTGGTGGCGAAAAAGCCATTGAGAAACAGGTTGCAATGGGTAAAATGACCGCCCGTGACCGGATTCTTGCCCTTTTGGATCGGGATTCCTTCACCGAATACGATCTTTTTGTAGAGCACGACACCCGTGATTTCGGCATGGAGAAGAAAGAGCTTCATGGCGATGGCGTGATCATCGGTACCGGAACCATTTATGGTGCTCCAATTTGCATCTTTGCTCAGGATTTTACAGTGGCTGGCGGATCTTTAGGTCTGATGCACGCTCGTAAAATTACGAAAATTATGGATCATGCCTTGAAAATGCGTGTGCCCTTGATCGGTATCAACGACTCTGGTGGTGCCCGTATTCAGGAAGGTGTGAATTCCTTGGCCGGTTACGGCGAAATATTTTATCGGAATACCATGGCTTCGGGTGTGATCCCACAGCTCTCTGTTATTCTCGGCCCTTGTGCCGGTGGTGCTGTTTATTCTCCTGCCTTGACCGATTTCGTTTTTGTGGTGGACAACATCTCGAAAATGTTTATCACCGGTCCCAACGTGATCAAAACTGTTTTGGGCGAAGAGATCAGCATGGAGGATTTGGGCGGTGCCCGTGTTCATGCCGAAATAACTGGTAATGCCCATTTCTTTGCCAACAGTGAGCAGGAGTGTTTCGACCAGATCAAAAAGCTGATGACCTTTATTCCTTGGAATAATAAAGTCAAAGCCCGTTCATTCCCGCCAAGACCTCCTAAATTCAGCGGTAAAATGGAGGATCTGATTCCTTCCGATCCTAAAGAACCTTATGACGTGCGCGATGTGGTGCGTGCCATTGTTGATGATTCCGATTTCTTTGAAGTGCAGGATCTTTGGGCGCCCAATATTGTGATCGGTTTTGGCCGTCTCAATGGCGAAACCATCGGTTTTGTGGCCAACCAACCTTTGGTTTTGGCTGGTGTTTTGGATTGCGACAGCTCCGACAAGGCAGCCCGCTTCATCCGTTTCTGCGACGCCTTTAACATTCCGATCGTTACCTTGGAAGATATGCCAGGTTACTTGCCAGGTGTTGATCAGGAGCATGCCGGTGTGATTCGTCACGGTGCCAAAATGCTTTATGCTTACTCCGAAGCTACGGTTCCAAAAATCACTGTTATCCTTCGCAAAGCTTATGGTGGAGGATACATTGCCATGAACTCCCGCCACTTGGGTGCCGACTTTATGTTTGCTTGGCCAACTGCCGAAATTGCCGTTATGGGTCCCGAAGGTGCCGCCAACATCATCTTCAAGAAGGAGATTGATGAGGCTGAGGATCCCGATGCCATGCGCAAACTGAAGGTTCAGGAGTACAAGGAGAAATTCGCCAATCCTTATGTGGCCGCAGCAAAAGGTTACATCGACTCGGTTATTGAACCATCCGAAACGCGTGCCAACCTGTTGCATGCCATCGAGGTGGCTCGTCACAAGATTGATCCACGGCCTGAAAAGAAACACGGAATTCCTCCATTTTAATTAACTGATTATGAAAAAGAAAAAATTTGATGGTCTTGTTGACTTCGCCATTCTAAGTATGAAGTATAAAACAAGGCTGACAAAGAAATTCATCAATCGCAAAAAATACGAGGACCCCAATCCGAAACAGATCTTTTCTTATATACCCGGAACGATCCTTGAGATTTTTGTTTCGGAAGGAGAAGAGTTGGCCGAAGGATCCCCTATTCTGGTGTTTGAAGCCATGAAAATGGTAAACCATATTTCAATGCCTTTCGATGGTAAAATCAAATCGATTCGTGTTAAAGTTGGTGACCGGATACCAAAGAATGAATTGATGATTGAACTTGAATAGTTTTAACGGGCGGCTTGAAAAAGCTGCCCGTTTTTGCATTCAGCGGGTTTCTTCCTTCCGTGAAAACTTTTTTGTAGGGCTATCTGTTCTGATTAAAAAACATAGTTATGCAAGCAAATGATGAAACACGCGCGGTTGAGGTTTTCTCAGGCTCCATTTATGAAGCTGAAATTTTGAAAAGCATACTGGCCGACAATAAGATTGATTCTTATCTGCAGGATGAGTACATGGGAACCATGGCACCCTGGAATGTAGCTCCAGGAGGCGTTGGCTCGGTGAAGGTTGTTGTTTCAAGCGATGACTTGGAACGAACCCAACCCATCGTCGATGATTATCGCAACCGTCCGGAAGAGGATTCTGAATAGTTTATAATGCCCCCTGCCACACAAAACAGTTGGCCATACTGATCTCAACTGGTTTTTCAAACAGTCCGAATACCGATGAGCCGCTGCCCGACATGCTGGCATAAATTGCGCCACTGTTGTATAGCTGCTCTTTAATGGCTGCAATCGAGGGATGTTTCTTGAATACCGATGGTTCAAAGTCGTTGGTTAGAAGGTTGCGCCACTGCGCTACTGGTGTTTTGATGATTTCGGATATTCCAACTAACGGCTCATGTGGTGTTACCCCACTGTAGGCTTCGGGGGTGCTCACGTGTATGTTGGGCTTGATCAATACCAAATGGTAGCCCGCCAATGACAATTCGATGGGGGTTAGCTGGTCGCCGATGCCGGTAGCGAACGAAGGCCTATTTTCTAAAAAAAAAGTACAGTCGGCACCCAGTTGGGTTGCCAAGCTCTTTTGCTCTTCCAAAGTGAGGCCCAATTTGAAAAAACGGTCCAGTAGCTGGATCATGGCGGCTGCATCGGCCGACCCTCCACCCAATCCTGCGCCAAAGGGGATGACTTTGTGCAGCTGTATGGCGATGGGTGATATTTTATGACTTTTCTTCACCAAGTTGAAGGCCTTGATGACGATGTTCTCATGCGCCGGTGCATCAATGGCTAAACCGCTGTTGTGCCATGTGTATTCATCGGTACCCGATGGGGCATGAACCACCTCCAAAACATCGTGTAATGGGATGGGGAAGAAAACTGTTTCTATATTGTGGTATCCATCCTTTCGTTTGTTGATAATATTTAATCCTAAATTTATCTTGGCATTTGGAAAAGCAATCATCTTTTTTGGTATTTTTAAAGTTCCTGCAAAATAAAAAATATTTGCCAAAGCAGCCACTCTTTATTGCGAAATAAAAAATGAACGGTTTTTGCTTGGGTCAATTTATTACCTTTGCAACCTTGTATATTTTATTGAAAAGATGGCTGAAAAGAAACGATCCAATACCAGTGTGAAGAATGAAATGGAACTGTTGGGAGGCAAAATGCCGCCTCAGGCGCTTGAGCTTGAAGAGGCGGTGTTGGGTGCTTTATTGCTTGAACGCGATGCCTTCACCAATGTCATGGAGGTGTTAAAAGCCGATCATTTCTATAAGGAGAGCCACCAGGTCATCTATCAGGCAATTTCCAATTTGTATTTCCATGAGCAGCCTATCGATATGTTGACCGTATCGCATGAGATTCGAAAAATGGGTAAGATCGATGAGGTGGGGGGTGCCTTTTATCTGACACAGCTTACCAGTCGGGTGGCCTCGGCTGCCCACATCGAATACCATGCCCGTATCATCTGGCAGAAGTTCCTGCAACGGGAAATCATACGCATCTCATCCGATTTGCAAACCAAGAGCTACGATGAATCCATTGACGTGGATGATCTTTTGGACCAGGCCGAAAATACCTTCTATTTACTCTCGCAAGGCAGCATGAAGAAGGAAGCGGTGCAAATCAATCCAGTGATTCAGGAAGCCATCGAAATGATGAAAGAGGCTGCTAAGCGAACCGATGGTTTGAGTGGTGTGCCCAGCGGCTTTACCGGCCTCGACCGCATGACCTCGGGTTGGCAGCGCTCCGATCTGGTGATTATCGCTGCCCGTCCTGCGATGGGTAAAACTGCTTTCGTTTTGTCCATGACCCGCAGTATGGCCATCAACCACAAACAACCGGTAGCCCTCTTTTCGCTCGAGATGGCCAATGTGCAGCTTGTGAATCGTTTGATCGTATCCGAAACCGAAATACCTGCTGAGAAAATCAAGAACGGAAACCTTACCATACAGGAATGGGAACAGCTCGATCATAAAATCAAACGGCTCATTGATGCGCCCATCTTTATCGATGACACACCAGGCCTTTCGGTTTTTGAGTTGCGAGCCAAATGCCGCCGCCTAAAGAAGCTGCACGACATCAAGATTATCATCATCGACTACCTCCAGCTTATGAATGCCAGTGGGATGAGCCCTGGTAGCCGCCAGGAGGAGGTGGCATTGATTTCCCGCTCGTTGAAAGGTTTGGCCAAAGAGCTAAGCGTGCCCATTATTGCCTTGAGCCAGTTGAACCGGGGTGTGGAATCGCGTGCCGGTGCCGAGGGCAAGCGCCCGCAGCTTTCCGACCTGCGTGAGTCGGGTGCCATTGAGCAGGATGCCGATATGGTTATGTTTATTCACCGTCCCGAGTATTACCGCATCACCGAAGATGAACAGGGTAACTCGCTCATTGGTATGGCCGAAATCATTATTGCCAAGCACCGGAATGGTGCCACGGGTGATGTGCGTTTGCGGTTCCGTGGGGAGCTGGCTCGATTCCAAGATCCGGAGGAGGATTATGGCGGTAATATGTACGAAAGTGCCATGTCGCCCCAAACATTTGCCTCCAAAATGAACCAGGATAATGGTGCTCCTGAGTTGGCCACAACGGCCACTTTTGAGTCATCGGCCAATAGCAGTGCCAATCCCTTCCCCGACTTTATGGGGTCGGGCAATGTGGTGCCATTTTAAGATATTTTTTGATGAAAAAGTGCCTGACGAATTATTCTCAGGCACTTTTGTTTTGTTAAAGCAAATTCTTCAGCTCAACCAGTGAGCTTATTTCCAGTATGTTCTCTTTTTCGTGAACGATGGCGCGCGAGTTGTAGAATATGGCATCGATGCCGGCGTTGAGCGCCCCTTCAATATCTGCCTCCAGACTGTCGCCAATCACTAAACACTCTTTTTTCTTGGCATTGGAGCTTTTGATCATGTAGTCGAAAAAGTCGCGGTTGGGCTTGTGGATGCCCAGTAGATCCGAAATGTATATTTTGGCGAAATACTCCTTGATGCCGCACAGTTCTATTTTGCGGTGCTGCACCTCGTTAAAACCATTGCTGATGATGTATAGTTTGTATTGTGCCTTCAAGTAGTTCAATACATCAATGGCATGGGGGAGTAGTGCCGTTTTTGTGGGGCTGATGGTGAGGTAATCTTGGCCAAATTTTTTAGCCAACTCCACATCAGCACATCCAGCAGCAGCCAAAGGGCGGTGGAACCGCTCAAAATTCAGTTCCTCTTTTTTTATTTTCCCTTGCCGGTAAAGGTTCCACAGCAGGGCATTGTGTTTTTCATAGTCGTGATGGAAGGTTTCAAAACTGTCGAAAAAGCGGTCTAATTGGTAGTTGTCAAAAAGCTCGACCAAAGTGTCAACACTGTTGCTGTCAAAATCCCACAGGGTATGGTCCAAGTCAAAAAACAGGTGTTTGTATTTTCCTTTTAGCATTCGTGATGGATGTTTAAATCAAAAAATCCCGGGGTAACCCCCGGGATGGCAAATATAATTAAGATATTTTAATTAACCTGAACCACCAGGTATTTCGACACACTCCAGAAATCTGTTTTGTTTTTGATTACCAAAGTCAGGTTGCCATTGGCGTCGGCATTTAGACTGTAGGAATCTTTGGGGTGGCTTGACAATACCTTGGCTTTTTTGCTCATCAATGGAATCTCTTCAATTTGAGTTACATTCACTTTGGTGAAAAAGTCAGATTCGTAATTTCCGGTCATTATTTTCTTTGAAGAGAACAATCCATCTGAGGTGACGATGCTTTTTTCCTTCAGCTCTTTTTTGGAGCCAATAATGTAAAACCCTTTCTCCAGTTCTTCGGTGGTGGCTTGAAGTTTGTTTTTTACAGCCCGTTGTTCCGCGCTGAGCGAATCGACCGATGATTTCAAGCCTCTGACAGAATGGCCAAGGTTGGTGATTTCAATGTCCTTGGCGGCCAGTACGCCATTCAACCGCTCGATCTCCATGGCCTGGGTTTCAATTTGTTTGTTCAGCCCGGCAATGAGTTTGTTGAGGTTGGCATTTTTTGCCCCTGAACCTTTCAGTTGCGATTCGAGTTGCGTGATTTTCTCCTTGTTCTGAACCATCAAGTCATAGATCATCTGGATGTCGCGGTTGATCTGCTCCTTCATGGAGGTGTTCACCTTGTCGCCCGAGGATACATTGACCGAGATGAGGTTCTCTTTTTCTTTGATGGTCTGAAGGTTGTCCTGGATGTCGATCAACGAGGTGATCAGACTGTTCATGTGGCTGTCCTTTAAACTGTTCACCATAAGCAGTGAATCGTTTTGCATTTTCATCTCTTTCGATGCTGAACCCAGTCCGCACGAAGTGGCTACTAATGCGATGGCAATAATGATGATAATGTTTTTCATACTCAAAAAATTAATTGTTGTGATTTTCTTTGGCGTTGAATCCTTCTACAACGATAACTATTTCTCCTTTAACGGTTTTTGATTGGAAATATTGTGTTATTTCGGCAATGGTTCCTCTGGCATTTTCTTCAAACATTTTGCTGATCTCCCTTGAAACACAGCATTTACGGTCGGTTCCTAGGTATTCGCCCAGCTGCTCCAGGGTTTTCATCAGCCTGAAGGGTGATTCGTAAAATATCATGGTTCGGGTTTCCTGCTGAAGCTGCAAAAATCTAGTTTGCCGTCCTTTCTTT
>JAGPIS010000206.1 GCA_018054835.1 Breznakibacter sp.
AGCGATTTTACGCTGTCGTTGATTTGTGACTCCAAAAAATCGATGGCGGTAAATACCGATATGATGGAAAAGATCCCAATGGTGACACCCATCAGTGTCAGTATGGCTCTCATGACATTGGCACGTAGTGCTGTGATGGCAAAAATAATGCTTTCGTATAGGGAGTGGAGGATCATTCGCATTGGAGCCGGGTTTGAGTGGTTATGTAATTCTGATTTCGCAATCAAAATTAATAAAATTGTTTGTAGATAAAAGCGTTACTGCGTATCGTTAAAAATAATTCTGAAGGGATTAAATATTTGGGATTCTGTTTTGTGCATCTTCACTTTTTTGGCTAAATTGTAAAGTTGCAATGAGTGTTTTCAATTCTTGCTCCTGGTAAGCGTTAAATTAACAAATGAAACCTTTTTTGTGAATGGGCTGATTTTTTTGATTAATTGATTTTTTAGTTTCAGATTGCATGAAAAAAGCGTTGTAAGCTAATCATATTTTCTTAATTTTGCCAACTGTAAGATAAAAGTATATAAATGAGTACGTTAAAGAAGATTAAATCGGCACTGATATCGGTGTACCATAAGGATGGGTTGGATGATATTGTAAAGAGCCTGTATGCGCTTGATATTAAGTTGTTTTCGACCGGAGGAACTCAAACTTTTATTGAGGGTATGGGCATTCCCGTTACCCCTGTGGAATCCATTACCGGGTATCCATCCATCTTGGGCGGACGCGTGAAGACGCTTCATCCCAAAGTTTTTGGTGGCATATTGGCCCGTAGGGAAAATGATTCCGATTTGCAGCAACTCCAGGAATTTGAAATCCCTGAGTTTGATTTGGTGATTGTCGATCTTTATCCTTTCGAAGCCACGGTTGCCTCAGGCGCCGGTGAACAGGATATTATTGAGAAAATAGATATAGGCGGCATCTCCTTGATCAGGGCTGCAGCCAAGAATTTCAAGGATGTCATTATTGTGGCCTCACAGTCGCAATATGCCATGTTGTACCAGCTGTTGAACGAGAAGCACGGTACTTCATCCATCGAAGACCGAAAAATATTTGCCACCGGTGCTTTTGCCGTGTCAAGCCATTACGACAGTGCCATCTTCAACTATTTCAACGGCGATGCTGTTTCTGCCTTGAGGTTGAGCGTTGAAGGCGGACGTGCCTTGCGTTATGGTGAAAACCCACACCAGAAAGGCGTTTTCCATGGCGACCTCGATGCCATGTTTACCCAATTGCACGGGAAAGAGATTTCGTACAACAACTTGCTGGATATCGATGCGGCAGTTAGTTTGATGGCAGAGTTCGAAGAGACTTCAGTAGCGATTCTCAAACACAACAATGCCTGTGGGTTGGCCAGCCGCCAAACGTTGAAAGAGGCTTGGAGTGCTGCTTTGGCCGGTGATCCGGTATCTGCCTATGGCGGAGTGGTGATTGCCAATCGTGAGGTGGATGTGGATACTGCTACCGAAATGGATAAGATTTTCTTTGAAGTGGTGATTGCTCCGGGCTATTCTGCCGAAGCACTCGAAATACTCAAGCATAAAAAGAACCGGATGATTCTGGTTCAGAAACCAGTGGCGCCACAGCCCAAAAACTACCGCACCTGTTTGAATGGTATCTTGGTTCAGGATCGCGATGCCGCTATCGAAGGTGTTGACAGTTTTAAAGCGGTTACTGCCGCGCAGGCTGCCGGTGGACAATTGGACGATCTGGTTTTTGCCAACAAAATTGTGAAACACACCAAGTCGAATGCCATCGTTTTGGCTAAGGGCAAGCAGCTGGTGGCCAGTGGGACCGGCCAAACTTCGCGCGTTGATGCCCTTCGCCAGGCCATTGCCAAGGCGGAATCCTTTGAGTTTGACTTGAATGGAGCTGTGATGGCGAGCGATGCCTTTTTCCCATTTGCCGATTCCATCGAAATTGCCTACCAGGCTGGAATCCGTGCAGTGGTGCAACCGGGAGGTTCAGTGCGCGATCAGGACACCATCGACTATTGCAACCAAAATCAGGTGGCAATGGTATTTACTGGAATACGACACTTTAAACATTAATAATACTAGCTGTAATGGGATTGTTCTCTTTTTTATCGCAGGATCTGGCCATGGACTTAGGTACTGCGAACACCTTAATCATCCACAACGATAAAATTGTTGTGGACGAGCCGTCGATCGTCGCTCTCGACCGGCGTTCCGACAAGTTGGTGGCCATTGGTGAAAGGGCACGGCAGATGCACGGTAAAACGCACGATAATATCTATACCATCCGCCCACTGCGCGATGGCGTGATTGCCGACTTCAATGCTGCCGAGCAAATGATTCGGGGAATGATTAAGATGATCAATCCCAAATCGAAACTCTTCACCCCTTCGCTCACCATGGTCATCTGTATTCCTTCGGGAAGCACAGAAGTTGAGATCCGTGCTGTGCGCGACTCAGCCGAACATGCCGGAGGCCGCGAGGTTTACATGATTTATGAACCTATGGCAGCCGCATTGGGTATCGGGCTTGATGTGGAAGCGCCTCAGGGCAACATGATTGTGGACATAGGTGGGGGAACAACCGAGATTGCAGTGATTTCGTTGGGTGGCATTGTCACCAACAAGAGCATCCGCATTGCCGGCGACGACCTTACGGCCGACATTATGGAATACATGCGCCGCCAGCACAACATCAAAATTGGAGAACGGACTGCGGAGGAGATTAAGATCCGCGTAGGATCGGCTCTTCCCGAGCTGGAGAATCCTCCTGCAGATTATGTTGTGCAAGGACCCAACCAGATGACAGCCTTGCCCATTGAAGTGCCGGTATCGTATCAGGAAATCTCCCATTGCTTGGAGAAATCGGTGTCGAAAATCGAAACAGCGGTGCTCTCGGCGTTGGAGCAAACGCCACCTGAGTTGTATTCCGACATTGTCACCAATGGTATTTACTTGGCCGGTGGTGGTGCCCTGTTGCGAGGACTGGACAAACGTTTAACCGATAAAATAAACATCAAGTTTCACATCGCTGAAAACCCATTGCAGGCAGTTGCCCGTGGAACGGGCATTGCGCTCAAGAATCGCCATCGGGGGCTACCATATCTAATTCGTTGATCAATCAATAGGTAAGCCACTGGAGATGCAGTGGCTTATTGTTTTTATTGTTCCATATTCCTGAGTCGATGCGAAACTTTTTCAAATTTCTGTTGAGAAACTCCAATACCTTGCTTTTTCTTGGGTTGGAGATTCTTTGTTTTGTAATGGTGGTTAGTTTTAACGACTACCAGCGGTCGTCTTTTCTATCTTCAGCCAATAGGATCAGCGGGAGCATCTATGCTTCAACAAGCCGGATTTACCATTTCTTCTCCTTGGTGGATGAGAATAAAATCCTCTCTGTTGAAAATGTGCG
>JAGPIS010000207.1 GCA_018054835.1 Breznakibacter sp.
AAATCCTTTTTTGTGAGGCAAAGGCAATCATCTCATTGATAGCAGTATTCAGCAATGGCTCACCTTGGAAAAAGAGGTTGACATGCATCAAATGAGAACTAAACTGGTCAATCATCCTTTCATACAAACCCAAATCGAGCCGTCCCCCCTTACGCGTAAGAACAGCTGCACCCGTAGGGCATTCAGGGCACCGAAGATTGCAGTAACCGGCCGGCTCCACACTGATGGCATAAGGTTTCCCAAAGACAATTGGCCTGCGGACAATCCGCGAAAGAACATAAGATAAGATCAACCCCAAGAGATTACACACCCGAAGAAAAGAAAACGCGGCCAAAACAGCTTTTAACTGGTAGTATTTAAACAATAATCTATTCATTAATATCCGTTTAATAAAAGACCTATCTCACCAAGACCCCAAAAGCCATAAAAGAGTATCACAATTTTCAATTTCAATGGTGGGATTTCAAAATCAAAATTATACTTTTAAAGAAGATTAGGACTATTAAATGTGATTGTTTATATCTTTGCAAGCTTTCTTATATTGAATATAGAATAACATGGTGCCAAAGGAGCAGAAACTACTGACACAAATAAACTGTCCGGAAGATATTAAGAAGATTCCGGAAGACCATTTAACCGTGTTGTGCGATGAACTACGCGAATTCATCATTGATGCACTCTCCTGCAATCCAGGGCACTTTGGCGCCAGCCTGGGCGTGGTGGAGTTGACTGTTGCCTTACATTATGTATTGAATACCCCTCACGACAAATTGATTTGGGACGTGGGTCACCAAGCCTACGGCCATAAGATATTGACCGGCCGACGAGATGTGTTCCACACCAACCGGAAGCACCATGGCATCAGCGGGTTTCCCAATATTTTTGAAAGCCCGTACGATGCTTTTGGCGTGGGACACTCCTCCACCTCAATTTCAGCCGCATTGGGCATGGCCACGGCCTACAAAATGAAGGGCGAGAGCAACCGTCAAATTGTAGCGGTGATTGGGGATGGTTCCATGACCGGCGGAATGGCCTTCGAAGCCCTGAACAACATGGCTTCGACCAAGGCCGACATGCTGGTGATACTGAACGACAACAACATGGCCATTGATCCGGCCGTTGGCGGGTTTAGCGAATACCTGGTGGATATTGCCACCTCACAAACCTACAATAAAATCAGGTCGGAATTGGCGCGGGCTTTGGATCGCTTGCGCCCATCGGAGCACCGCTCACGCGATTTGATCACCAAGATCAACAACAGCTTAAAAAACCTCCTGACCAAACAAAGCAATATTTTCGAAGGTCTCAACATACGCTACTTTGGTCCTGTCGATGGACACGATGTGGTTTACCTCTCCCGGGTTTTGCGGGATTTGACGAAGATACCCGGCCCAAAAATATTGCATGTCATCACCAAGAAAGGCAAAGGATTCAAGCTGGCTGAAGAAAATCAAACAGAGTGGCATGCGGTGGGCTCAAGCTTTGACAAGATAACGGGGATGAAAACCGAAGCCAAATCACACTTCCCAACACCCCCAAAGTTTCAGGATGTTTTTGGCCACACCATCATTGAGCTGGCCAAAACAAATGACAAAATTGTAGGTATCACACCTGCCATGCCAAGCGGCTGCAGCTTGAACCTAATGATGGACGCCATGCCTAACCGGGTTTTTGATGTGGGAATCGCCGAACAACATGCCGTGACATTCTCGGGAGGATTGGCCATTGCCGGCTACATGCCATTCTGCAATATCTACTCCACCTTTATGCAACGCGCTTACGACCAAGTGATTCACGACGTAGCCCTTCAAAAGCTGAATGTTGTGTTCTGCCTCGACAGGGGTGGCCTGGTAGGTGCCGATGGTGCTACCCATCACGGCGCCTTCGACTTAGCTTTCTTCAGGTGCATCCCCAACATCACCATCGGTTCGCCCATGAATGAGTCCGAACTTCGCAACCTGATGTACACCGCCCAGCTGCCCGACAAAGGACCTTTTGTGATTCGCTATCCCAGGGGCAATGGCTCACTCATCAATTGGCAAACCCCATTCAAAGAGATTCCTGTTGGAACCGGACGCCTTGTTAAAGATGGAGATACACTGGCTTTTCTAACCATTGGCCCCATCGGCGTTAAGGTTGAACAAGTGATTGACAAATTGATTCAAAAAGGACACAACCCGGCACTTTTCGACATGCGCTTCCTGAAACCTATTGACGAAGCATTGCTCCATAAGGTCTTTCAAAAATTCAAAAAGATCATCACCGTGGAAGACGGATGCATTACCGGTGGGTTAGGATCGGCGGTTATTGAATTTATGAGCGACCACAATTATTCGGCTCAAATAAAGCGACTTGGAATACCCGACCGTTTTATTGAACATGGCACTCAAACCGAATTATACACGGAGTGTGGGTTCGACAAACAGGGAATTTTCAATACAGCCATTGATCTTTTAACTTAGGCAACCACAAAAGCACGCCAAGCCGTGTAACAATGTGCCCATCTTGTTCGTCAGATAGAAAAACGAAAAAGATGGAAATGAAATTTATAGCGGCCTTTATGATATTTGCCTCCCTATCGGTGGCATGGGCACAGGAGAAACAACCAGTCCAAAGACGTATCGTTTCAATTGAGGAAAAGGACAATACCACAAAAGTAGCCATTCCTGGCATTACCATTGAAGTGGATGACATAAGCGACACGATCGCCAAGATTTCGATGGGCCAAAAACGTTATGATATTGTCGAGGGCAACGACAGAACTTATATTTCCGAAGTGCGGATACCGCAAAAACGTTTTAAAGGGCACTATTCGGGCATAACAATGGGCTTCAACTGGTATGTTGATCCTGATTTCAAAACCTCATTCGCGCCTGAACAAGATTTCATGGATTTGAATATTGGCAAATCGGTCAGCTTCGGCATCAATCCCCTCCAATACAGCATTGGACTTCAAAAAGAGAAAAACACCATTGGGTTGGTGTTGGGCGCCGGATGGAGTGTGCACAACTACCGTTTCAACAACAATTACCAGCTAGTCAAGGATAATAATGGCCTGACAAATGGTATTAAACTTGAAAATGAATTATCCAAAAACAAGCTCACCATCTCATACATCAACATCCCCCTAATGCTGGAATTCCAAATTCCATTGAACAACCAAGAAAACAGATTGATATTCGATGTTGGTGGTTATTGTGGGTTTAAAATAGGATCGCACACAAAAATGGTGGATGCACAAAGTGGTGATAAGAAGAAGAGTCGACCCGACCTCAATCTCAATCCCATCCAGTATGGAACCATATTCCAATTTGGCTACAAGCAGGTCAAACTATTTGGTACTTATAACTTCTCAACATTATTCAACAAGGACAAGGGTCCGGA
>JAGPIS010000045.1 GCA_018054835.1 Breznakibacter sp.
AAGCCATGGTGAAGCACATCTGCGAATGACTCATATAGTTCCACTCGTCCATGTGCCCTTTGAACCCAATGGAGAAGCCCTTTTCATTGGCTGTGGCCAACAGGTCATCCTGATAGGGCAACAACGCGCCACGCCAGGCCAACTTATATGAAACCGGGGCTTTGGTCGTATTCAAGATCCGATAATTGACCAGTACGGTATGTGCATTGGCAAAGTTCAAAACCATCTCCATGGAGAACCCGTCTCCACGTAACGTTTGAACCAAAGCACCGGGAAAGTAGCTGAGTTCATCAGCCGCCAACCAGGGCTTTTCAACCCACTGTTGATTTTCCCATTGAAGCACTTTGACCTGCGACAGGGCCGATGCCAGGTTGACTGGGTATTCTCCAGCAATAATGTATGGGCCGGTAAAACCGCCCCACGACAAGCTGTCCTGGGGTAAGTAATAACCAAACCACGCTCCCTGATCGGAAAAACCAGTCGGGTAGTTCTTTGAATCAGGCACCGCAAGCTGAGGCGTGTGCTGCACATCCAAAAGGTTGGCCAAAGCTTGGTGGCGGCTGTGGTACTTTGCAGTCCCGCCCTCCTTACAAGCGTTAATAGCCAGCAACAACAAAAGTATATTTATGATACGCATCTTTCCCATTTTTTTTATTTATAAACCGATTGCCCCTCTTTCATCAAATTGGTGGCTGCATTCGAAGGCATCAACACAAACGAATAGGAGATCGGTTGTGCAGGGATGCAATATTCGGAATGCACCCGGGCACCCCAGCTGTTGTCGCCCCCTACGCCCATCTGGCCATAGTCGATAAACAAGGTGGAAAAGTCACCGGGGACAATGGAGCCGCCATGTTTGTTGGGTGCCCCCTTTTCCTTGTGGTTGAGCAAGTCGTAATCGAATGGCAATATGTTGACACACATCAACGAATCGGCCACAAAGAGCAATCCGCTGCCATTGGCCTGCTGAAGGTTCAACCAGCGCACATCGGTTTTGTATCCAACTTCCTGAGGGCGCACATAAGGGAAATATTGATCTTCCACCCTACCGCTATATGCCCCCACAAAGGCACTCTCCTTGCGGTCGGCATAACTGGCATGTGGACCACGTCCCAACCATTGCAAATCGACCAGCTGCTTCGACACACGGGTACGCATGCCCAGGCGTGGCAATTCGGGCAGCTGAACGGCTCCGGGGATGAATTCGTTGTCCAGGCGGACAGCACCATCGGCATAGACAGTGTAGATGGTTTTGAACCGCACATCGGTTTGCGCATCGTAGAGCACCGATTGAATGATGACACGACCAGAAACAGTTTGATCCACCTCAAATTTCTCGCACACCATCCGTTCACCGGCATCCTGCCAAACCTTCAACCGCACCGGTGAGTTGTTTCCCAGGTCGTTGTCGGTGACAGCTCGCCAAAAGTTCGGCACTAAGGGTGCTTGAATATGCTCAACCCCATCTACGGCATAGCGGGTTAGAACGCCGCTTTTTCGGGAAAAATGAACCGAAGCCGCGCCAGCAGTAATTTCCAATTCATCGTTGCGGTCATTAACGCTCAACGTCCCGGCAACCTGCTTCATCTCTTTTGGTAGGGATACCGGCAATTCAAACTGTTCGGCCGCCACCACAAAGTCGGCAGGCAGGAAAGGCTCGGCTTGAATCACCGACACCTCAAAGTTAAGATGATAACTGGCACCCGGCTTCAAAGTTTCCACCCTGAAAGGAATCTCAACCACCATTTGACTCCGAGCAAAAATTTCCATTTGAGGGAGCGTCCCTTCCTGAACCATCACCCCATCTTCCAACAACATCCATTTGAACCGGTGGTTTGCGGATGTCCTGAAATCGAACCGGTTGAGGATGCGCACCGTTTTTTCCTGAAACGAAATTGCTTCGAAATCGAAAGGCTGATACACCTTCTTCACCTCCCAGATGTGGGGATTCAAGGTGCGGTCGGCAGCAATCAGACCATTGGCACAGAAGTTGGAATCGTTCACAACCCCCACGAAGCCCATGTCGCCCCCATAGGCCTTCACTTGGCGCCCATTTTCGTCCTTGGCAATCAGCGTTTGATCTACCCAATCCCAAATGAACCCGCCCTGAAGTTGGCGGTATTTATGGATAAGGCTCCAATAGTCGCGCAGGTTGCCCACGCTATTGCCCATGGCATGGGCATACTCGCACAGGATCAAGGGACGGGGCTGCACCATGCCAGCAAACTCCAACAAGTGATGGGGACGGGCATACATGGGGCAATAAATATCTGACACACCCTCTTTGCGGGAACCTTCGTACTGAACGGGTCTTGAAGCATCCCGCTTTTTTGCATAATGGTAAAGCGTTTCAAAATGCTTGCCATAACCAGACTCATTGCCCATGGACCAAGTGATGATGGCGGTAAAATTCTTGTCGCGTTCCATCATGCGGCTCATTCGTTCCATGAATGGTTTTTCCCATTCGGGCATGTCGGCCAGGGTGCCTGCCTCATGGAAGTCCATGCCGTGCGATTCGATGTTGGCCTCGTCAACCAAGTACAATCCATATTCGTCGCACAAACTGTACCACTCCTCCATATTGGGGTAATGGCTGCATCGCACAGCGTTGATGTTGAACTGTTTCATCAGCTCAATGTCCTTGATCATGCTTTCGCGGGTGATGGAGCGACCAGTTACCGGATCGTGCTCGTGGCGGTTGACGCCACGTATGGTGATGGGTTTGCCATTGACCGTGAGCACCCCTTGCTCGATCTTCACCTCTCGGAAACCGAATGGATGCACCAGCGACTCCACCACCTTGCCCGAGGGCGAAAGGGTATTGACCACCAGGCGGTAAAGGTTGGGCGTTTCGGCACTCCACAGGCGCACCTCCTTAAAAAAGTTATCAATCGTATAAACACTGTCAGCAGGTGTGGCTTTGGATGTTGTTTGCTGAAACAAAACACGGTCGCCATCCAGCACCTTCACTTGGAAACTTTGCCCTTTGGAAGCCTTGTTTAAGCTTGACTTCAAAGCCACCGAGAGTTCGGCACCCCGGTCGGCCAATTTGGTCTTCAATTCAAAATCGGCCAAGCAACCCGTTGGCCGGGCAATCAACTTCACATCGCGCTCGATGCCACTGTATTTCCAGTAGTCCTGATCCTCAAGGTACGACCCGTCGCTGTAGCGGTACACTTCCACAGCCAGTTGGTTTGGACCTTTTTTCAATTTCCCGGTGATGTTGAATTCGGCAGGCAGTCGGCTATCTTCGCTGTACCCCACATACTGGCCATTCACCCAACAATGGTAGGCCGACTCCACCCCACCGAAGTGCAGGAGCACCTCCATGCCATTCCAGCCATCGGGCACAGTAAACGTGGTTTTGTAACTACCCACAGGATTGTAATCCTCGGGCACAAAAGGGGGATTTGGCGGAAAAGGATACCGCACATCGGTATAGATGGGAGCATCGAAACCCTGCAATTCCCAGCTGCCAGGCACGGTGATGTTGTGCCATTGGCTGATATCGAAGCCGGTTTGAAAAAAATCAACCGGACGCAATGACGGGTTTTTAGCGTAATGGAATCTCCAGGTTCCGGCCAACGATTGCACCCGCGATGAAGAGCTTCTTGCCAAGGCCTCTTTTTCGTGTGCATACGGCACAAAATGGGCTCGCGCTGGCAAGCAGTTGATTTGGTTGACCTGCGGATTCATATAATGGGGTTGTTGAGCCGCGGTAAAAAACGACGTCAGGACGCTAAAAGCAACCAGCAAACAACCAGTCAATCTATTCATATTCATAGAGTTCATATTTATTCATTGATAAACAAATACTTCAATCAAGGGATGTAACTCCCCTTTTGCAAGTTCTTGATTTAAAACAAGAATCTCACATCCAACCACTTGATCAATAAATCACATCAAGCAAAAACTACTACAACCTCAAATCTTGCAAAAGAACGTCACCAGGAATGGCACCGTAAAATCAACCAATATACCATGCGAGATAGCGATAATCACAAACTCCTTCCCCGAGAATTTGGTGATGATGGGCAGTGTGGTGTCCATGGTGGTGGCTCCACCGGCCGATATGGGTGCCAGTTTCCCAAACCACATCACCAACAATGGCGCCAGCAACAGGGTGAATATCTCGCGGATAATGTTCGACATCAAGGCAATAACTCCCAATTCGGCGCCTTTGTATTGGGTGATGAAGATGCTCGACAGGGAGTAGTAACCAAATCCAGAGCCCACCGCTAAGCAATCGGTTACAGAACGGTTGGCCAGAAAAAAACTGACCAAATAAACCCCAAAAAGCGTCCCTACGATGGTACCCAGGGGCACCAGGAATATTTTTAGGTTTTGGTTCCGCAAAGCCTGGATGGCTTTTTCGTCAGAACCGATGCTTATGCCCACTAGGAACATCAGGGCATAGAGTGCATAAACACTATAATCGTTGTTGACCAAGACAGCTGGCAACAGGTCGAAACGACCCAGCAGAGTCCCGGCAATAAAAAAAGAAACGATGATGATACTTCCCTTCATAACAGAACCAATGGCAACAGGTTAAATTTCCTTTTTTGATGCAAAAAAATAACGGTAGATCAACCAGGCAAAAAACAAACTTCCGGCCAAGGCGCCAATGGTTATCACCAAAGCCTCCACTCCCAGGGTTGCTAGGTTATCCATGATTTGCCGGTTGATTCCCACGCTCACCCCCAGCAAAAAGAGCAATGCAAAGATGGCCAGCGATATGGCTTTCGAAGCCCATCCAAACCCAATCTTTCCGCGAAGGAGGTAGCCCAGCGCCACACCACTCAGCATCAAACCTATAACAATAAACATAACTTTTATATATTGATTTTATCCTATAAAGAAAGAAACAAAGTAGCAAAAATCAAAAATTGAACGATTGAATCTTACCGGCAGCATCCGAAACAAATGCCACCGGTAAGAATCACATTAAGCCGTGACAATCATTATTCACTTACAGCAGGATTTGCATTAACCTCCCTCAACGGTACAGGATAAAAGTTATGCTTTGAAGGATCAAAATCAAGACGACCAGCCGCATGCAAAGCCTCTTTAGCCTTTCCCCAACGACGGAGATCGTAAAACCTGAAATTTTCTAGTGTGAACTCAAGTATCCGCTCATGCTCAATTTGCGCCATAACCTGCTCTTTTGTGGTTCCTGTCATGGCAGGCATATCGGCACGTTCGCGCACCCGGTTGATCAATGGGATGGCCTTGGCCTGCTGATCCTGCTGGGCATAAACCTCGGCCAACATCAGCAACACATTGGAATAGCGCATCAAAGGAATATTCAATCCTGTGCTTTCGAGGTTAAAATCAGAAATTGATTTGGGTAAATATTTTCTCATGGAAGGTCTATCATACTCAGTCCCCGGAATAGGATTACCATCTTCATCCTTCACAATAAACCGCTCGCGATAATCTGTCCCATAAACCTTGCCAGTACCATCATTGAAATAATCATCGCTAAAGAAAACTGAAGCATACAAACGAGAATCATATCTACCGGTAGTAGCAATCTTCCCCTCTTTCTTAAATTCATCCATCAAGCGTTGATTGGGAAGAATCTCGTCCCAACCACCAAGTTCCTGTGTTGCCATCCAAAAATGCAATGGTATGCTATAACTTGCATTATTATCGGAAGTCATCGAAAACTGAAGCTCAAAAATTGATTCTTTTGAGTTTTCGTTTGTGCCATCAAACATGCTCAAAAAGTCTTTTTCCAAATCAAATCCTTTAATTGATTCCAAAGCTGTTTGAGCCTTAAGAAGGTAATCGGCTTTTTGGCTTGGTTGTTCCCATGCCAAAGTCAAGCAAGAGAAACCCAGATAGGCATTGGCAGCATGGGAAGTCGCACGCCCCAACTCTGCATTAATTCTTGCTTCAGGCAACATATCAACAGCCCTTTCAAAGTCAGCAACAATCAAACCCCATGCGTCCTCGCGAGGTGAAAGCCCCTTAATCAGGTCGGCAGCATTTGTTACATACTTATCTCTAATAATAATCTTTTCCCAGTTCAATATAAGTTTAAAATGATAATAAGCCCTTAGGAAGTACGCTTCTCCAAGAATAGTCTTCTTTGAATTGGCATCAATCTTATCTTCACTCATTTCCAAAACCTTCTCAATTACTTGATTTGAGTAATTCAAACCCCTGTAACAGTTTCTCCAATACAAAAACAACTGATAATTTCCATTGTTATAGGTAAACTTATTCAATTGAACCCATTCCAAATAATTGGAGGCATCGTTCCCAAGCGCATACAAATCTTCTCGATATGCCTCCACTGGCCACTTCACTTCGGCAAAATCCCAAAAACTGTTTGAGTTTTCCAATTGCGAATAAGCAGAAGCAATTCCTTTTTCAGCATCCTCCTTATTCCTCCAAAAGGTTGTGGAGGTGAGCTGATCGGGCGACTCCAAAGTCAGCAGATCATCGCAGGAGGTTGCCATACTCATAAAAGCGAGTAAGCCAATAACAAATATATTTTTTTTCATAATATTAATTTTAAGCAAAACGAACACTACTATTAGAAGCTAAGCTGCACGCCAATAACATAAGAACGGGTGAAGGGGAAAATAATGTTGTCAACCCCATTGGAACTGATTGGATCCGAAGCAAATTCAGGATCAATACCATCATATTTCGTCCATGTCAACAAATTATCACCACTGAGATAGAATCGAGCACGTTCAATACCAACTTTTCCAACAAGCCCTTTTGGCAATGAATAACCTAGTTGAATGTTTCTCAAACGGATAAAATCACCATTTTCAAGGAATCGTGTGCTTTCACGTGAATTCCAGTTTGGATCTTCTTTCACTGCTCGAGGAACTGTGGTGTTGATATTGTCGGGTGTCCATGCATTCAATGTTGATTTCAAGAAATTACTTGATGAACTCATGGATTCATATTGAAACCGGTTGCCATTATACAGATCATGCCCCCAGGCACTGCCAATCAGTAAAGAGAAATCAAAGCCTTTATAGGAAGCTGAACCAGACAAGTTAACCTCTGCCTTAGGCAATCCATTTCCGGAGTAAACTTTATCGGCTGGTGTAAATTTACCATCACCATTTATATCCTTGAATCTGATATCACCTGGCTTGGCTTTGGGTTGCAAAAGAGCTCCATCCTTATTCCTATGGGCATTGACTTCGTCCATCGACTGAAAGATGCCATCTGCTTGATACAGAAAAAATGATCCAACAGGCTGCCCCACAGTGGTTTGATTCACCACGTGATCACTCCCATACCGCAATCCGGTACCATATATAATCTGCCCTTGATCGGCAAGCTTAGTAACCTCATTTTTAAGAGTTGATAGGTTTATGCCTACATTATAATTCAACTCCCCTTTATGGTTCGAATAATTCAGTTCAAGTTCAAAGCCCCGATTTTCGAATTCACCCACATTTAATTTGGGATCCCATAATCCTGCAGATACTGGCAATCTCTTTGTAATAATTAGATCCTTAGTCTTAGCAACATAATAATTCAACGAACCAGTCAGAGTATTATTCCATAGGCCATAATCAAACCCAATATTGATGGATTCTTTTGTTTCCCATTTCAATGTCCTATTTTCAAATGCTGGAGATATGCTACCTTGCCATGCGTTTTGACCATTTCCTTGAACATATCCATAAGCCAAGTTGTTACCAGAATAAATCAGAGATTGATGATCATAATAGTTCAGGGCATTTTCACTTCCCAATCGTCCCCAACTACCTCTTAACTTGAAATTTGAAATCACATCGTTCTTTGGGAAAAATTCTTCCTCGCTAATTCTCCAACCTAAGGCTACCGATGGAAAATTACCCCAGCGGTTGTCTTTACCAAACTTGGATGATCCATCGCGCCGCATGGTAAACTGCAATAGGTAACGGTCGTTGTAGGAATAATTCAATCGCCCAAAGAAAGATACCCTATTGTACTCAGGTTTAGACCCTGTTGCACTTAATGTTCCTCCAATTCCACCATTCATTGTCATAAAATATTCATCGAGAAAACCTCCTGGCAAAAATTCATCCTTCAATTTTCCATCTTCAACAGAATAAACAACTTTCTTGCCTTCTACACCAACAGTATTGTAGCTAAATTTTTGCAACTGAGTACTTGAACCAAGCATAGCATTAACAGAGTGAAGGCCAATTTTTTTATTGAATGACAACACATTGTCAATAATTTGATTCTCCTCATAACCACGACTCTCTTGGTAAAAAGGGTATTTTTTTATGGATTTAGGATCGGCCACAAATTTGGGATGGTGATAATATCCTTGATCATTTATACCGCGATAAGAATAACTGGATTTAAACTGTAACCAATTTGTAAAATTGGCAGCGATTGAAAAATTCGTTGTGATATCTTGTTTTTTACTCCATGATGTCACAAAATGTTCATGAGCAACTGGGTTAACATTATTGGGCAAACCATCTTTATTGGTCAATGCATAACCAAATTCCTCTGAACTATCGTAAACTGGGAGGAGGGGACTTATCATGTAAACCTCTTTCAAGCTGAAATTGGGTTGCTCATTTTTGATTGAGGCGAAAGCCATTTGAGCATCTATATCAAAAATTGACTTTTTAAAATTGACGTTCAATCTCGCATTTTGTTGCTTAAAGTTATTATCAATAATGATACCTTTATCATCAGCTAAGTTTGCAGACAATGCAAAGGTCAAATTATCTTTCCCACCCCGCATACCAATACTGTGATTATGCGCCAAACCATTGCGCATCACTTCATCTTGCCAATTGGTATTGGCGCCAGGCTTAGTAACAAACGGAGGCAATGCCTCTCCAGCATTTTCATACATCATCCTGTTCACTCGTTGATACTCTTCTCCATTCAACAGATCAAGTTTTTTGGCAACATCAACAAATGACACATACGAATTGACGTCCACAATGACATCACCCTCCTTGCCTTTTTTTGTGGTGACAATAACAACTCCATTAGCTGCTACAGAACCATAAATCGCAGCTGCTGCACCATCTTTCAATATCTCTATGGATTCGATATCGTCAGGATTAACGTTTGAAATCGAATTTGGAAATCCATCAATAATATACAAGGGGTCGTTAGATCCTGTTGAATTGACTCCTCGAATCTTAACTCGCACGCCTGCTCCAGCGACACCACTTGTCTTTTGAATATTCACACCAGCAACTCGTCCTTGCAAGGCTTCTGCCGGATTGGTGGTTGCGCGTACCGACAAGACATCACCTTTGACTGAAGCCACAGCTGCTGTCAGGTCACTTTTGCGCATCACGCCATAACCCACCACAACCACTTCGTCGAGGTTTTCGCCATCAGCCTCCAAGTTCACATTGATTTCGGCCTGGTTGGCAACGACAATCTCCTGCCCTTTATATCCGATATAAGAGACAACAATGGTAGAGTTTACTGGTACCTGAAGACGATAGGCTCCATCAAAATCGGTAATGGTTCCTGTGGTGGTGCCTTTCACAACCACATTGGCACCAATCAATAGCTCACCAGTTTTGGCATCCTTAACAACACCTTTAATCTCCTTCTGTTGTTGAGACTGACTCTCTTTGACCTGATCGCGGGTTACCACTACCAGATGATTGTCCATTATCTGTGCTTTTGCAGAATTCTGCTCCAACACGGATTTCATAAACTGTTCAACATCTTGATTTTGCACATCGACATCGATCTTTTTGTTCAACTCCGGGAGGTCGTCGTTAAAAAGAAACCGGTAGGCACTTTTTTGCTCAATCATGGTGAGCACCTGCTTCACAGTGATGCTTCGCGCCGTGATGGAAATCTTTCCACTATCGATGCTCATTGTCTGCATTCCTGTTGCAAAAATATGCAACGGAACCATCAGCATAAGGGCTAAAACAGCGACTTTTCTGCTAAATAGATTTTTCCATTTCATGTTTAATAGATTAATTGAGTAATTGAGTTTGCTGATAAAAAGTTAATCACACGCTAAAAAAAGATATAACAATAGCTCCTTCAACCGGAAGAATCGATTGAACCATTAAAAACACGACAAAAAACTTTTAGTGAATCTCGAAACTGGCGCCTTTTTGTTTTACCTTAAAATCAAAGGCAACCGCCAATCCCTGCATTATTTTCTGAATATCCTCGTCGGTGAAAGAGGCAGATACTTTGGCCGTCATCAGGCTAGGATTGGCAATCACAATTTCCACATCGTAACGCCGCTCCAACCGTTGGGCGAACTCATTTAAAGGCATTCCTCGGACAACCCATTTCTTGTCGCGCCAAGAAGTTAAAACATCCACATCAGCCTTGCCAACACTCAACTGCCGATTCTCTTTGTTATAGATGGCTTGTTCACCTGGCGTCATAAAGAGAGATTGTCCCACATACCCCTCGCGAGTCAATTCCACACAGCCTTCCTCCAAGGAAGTTTCTATTATACCATTAGACGTAAACACGTTGAATGCGGTGCCCACCGCCCGTATGGCTAAATCATCGGCATGGACAAAAAATGGACGGTCCCGATCCTTGGCCACTTCGAAAAAAGCTTCGCCCTCCAAAAAAATGCGACGATCCTTTTGGTTATAATCGGAGTAATAAGTCAGCTTTGAATCGGAATTGATCCAAACATGAGTTCCATCGGGTAACACAAACTCACACTTAGAACCTCGCGGAACCAGCAATTCATGAGGTACCACCGTCACTATTGTTTCAGCAGGCTTTTGAATTTTCAATGCCTGAAATCCAACAATACTGAGTGCAATCAGAATAATGGCAGCCGCAGCATATCTGGCAAATTCCATGACACGCACTCGGGTTTGCTTGCGCTGAAGCTTCTGAGCCAACAATTCAAATCGTTGATAAGCAGCATCGCTAGAGTAGCTCGACGCTTCACCCCGTCCCTCTCCATCCATCCAGACACCCACATAATATTCGTACAATGAATAATATGAAGAATCGTTCAATAAGGAGAATAATTTTCCTTCATCATCTTTCGAGATATCATGAGTCAAAAACTTCTTCACTAATTTTTCAAACTGAGGAACTGTCATATCTTTTGCTTTACATCCTAATGACACCTAGAGAACCTGCAAGG
>JAGPIS010000208.1 GCA_018054835.1 Breznakibacter sp.
TCTTGCCTTCGGCTGTGCTGTAGTATCCATCGGGTATTTGTGCCCACAGCTGGGCTGTGATTAGAAGGGAGAGTGTTAGCACCGCCAACCGTTGTAGGATCAACGATGCCTTGGTTGATATTGTTTTCATATCAGGTTGTTGAGTGATTAATCAATTTTTGTGGCTCAAAATTATTGATTATTTCCACTCTACAACCATAATGGTCGAAATTTTGGTATGTTGTGTGATGTTTTAATGAAAAAGAGCTAACAGGATTTCGAATCCTGTTAGCTCTTTGTAAGATTGATTATTCCAACGTTTTTAACTCCCCATTGTCGTACACCACGAACACCTGGTTGTTTTCAATCAATATCGCCCGTCCTTTACCAGCCAGCCTGTTATCCCTGTTTTTTACATTGATGGCAATTACCTGTTGGTTGTAAAAGGAGGTGATGTCGTCGAATATGGTGTGCCCCACGATGACGCGCTCCACCTGGTAGGTTTTGCGTATGAGCTTTATGGTCTCCTCATCAATCTTTTCGTATTTGTCATCGTCGCGCACCATGCCCCGGTACCAGAGGGGGCCGTTGCTGCTGAATAGGGCATAGGGCAGACTTTCTTTGTTTGCCATGTTTTTTTTGCCCACGCCCAGATACTCTTGCATCGTATTGTTGATAACCTGCAAATCTTTCTCACGATCGAGTATCGATTGGCTCAAGCCGGCATGGATAAATAGGTTTTTGCCAATGGTGATGGCACAATTTTTGGCCCGTAACCATTGTCCCAGTTCTGTTTGAGCCGAAAAAAGCTCCTGGTAGGGTATTGTCAAATCCCGTTCCAGCCTCGTGTATTTCTCTTCCATATAACGTTTGTCGCCGGCCAGCACCAAATCTTCATGGTTGCCTATCAGGAAATGGAATAGCCCGCCATGGGTGGGGGCTTCAGCGTCCAGCTTGTAACAGAGCCACAGGATGGGCAGCACATCCACGCCTCGGTCGAAGGCATCGCCCAGCACCACCAAGTGGTTTTTGCCCCAAATCCATTCGTATTGGTCGTTGATCACCTTTCCGGCTCTTAGTATGGCCACAAAGGAGTCGAAATCGCCATGAGGATCCGAAACTACGAATATTTTGGCCGGTTCATGGTGGTGTGCCGGTTGAGTTTTGATGGGATGGAGTGTCACCCCGAAATGGTGGTTTCCCTCCTGTGAATGAACTTCGAAGGTATAAGGTGTTTTGGGTTTTAGAATTTGCGCATCGCTGATTTTCCCTGCCTCATCAATGTATATCATCCGGAGGTGATCGTTGTTGTAGAGCAGGTAAGGGCCATCCATCGCTTTTTTTGTTGTCAACATCTCTTGTCCTGGTGTTTGGGCGTTGCATGAAAAAAGGATAAAGTACGGAAAAATAATCAGAATGGCTTTGATAATAGCTTGATTCATGATGGCTGATTTTAGGGATTTTGGGGTATAAAAAAAGCCCTTTCCTAGATCTTATTGGTGAACATCGGAAAGAGCTTTTACGCACAAACTATTAATAACCCGGATTTTGTTGGTCTCTCATATTTTCATTGGCTTCCAACTCGCGTTTTGGGATCGGCAACACTATTTTGTAGTAGTCCCAGTTAAACTCCTTGGCTTCAGCAGTCAATGCCGTGAGATGCGACTTTCCTTCGCGTTTGATGGTTAAACCGTTGCGCATGGCGTCGAAAAAGCGGTGGCCTTCGCCCATCAACTCTTTGCGGCGTTCGGTTAAAACTTGAGCTAGTGTTACGGTGCCGGTAATTGTTTTGGCAGGGTTGGCGCGCTTCACAATCTCGTTGATGTAGGCAAGTGCTTTCTCATTGTCTTGTTCTTTAAGGGCCGCTTCTGCTGCGATTAGATAGACTTCCGAGAGGCGGATGATGGGCACGTCGGCAGCCTTCCAATCCTCTCCCGTCATATTGCCCTGGTATTTCAGGTAGTATTTGCTGCCCAATAGTGGATAGCGGGCATCTTTTGTATCCAGTTTCATTAGGGTTTTGAAGTCGTCGGAGGGAATAATGTCTTTATACCCCTTTTCGTGGTATAGGTTCCCAACAGATTCATTGCCGGCATTGTCGGTGACGGTGTTGATGATCTTGAAGAGGATTTCGTTTTCCGAACCGTTGCTCCAGGCAGCAGCATATTCCGCGTTGGTCCACAACATATATTTTGCAGTTGCCGCATCGGCCAAAGCCTCTTCGGCCATGATCAAGGCATTGGTGTTGTCGCCCTTGTAGAGGTAAACCCTTGCCAACAAGGCCTTGGCGGCTGTCTGGTTGATTTTTCCACTGTTTTTTGCAGGCGAAAGAAGGGGGATGGCCATTTTCAGGTCAGCAATGATCTGGTTGTAACATTCCGCAACAGTGCTTCTTTTGGGCTTGGACTGGTAATTGGGCAAGTCAGTAACGATAACTGCCCCCAGGGAAGCGCCATTGTCCTTTGTGTAGGGGTAACCGTACACCCGTGTGACGTCGAAATGTGCCAATGCGCGGATGGCGAGGGCTTGTCCTTTCATGTCATCCGAAACATAGTCGGGGTTGGCTGCCAGAATATTGTTTGCCAGTCGGATAACGTAATATGGCAATCTCCACAACGAACTGGGCGCATTGTCCTTATTGTACTGGAACATGTAGTAGTTGGCGGAACGCTTGGTGTTGCTGGAGGCTTGCGCATCCTCACCGGTCACATCACCGTAATAAGTCATGCGGGCACCATAATACTCATAGTCCTGCATGGCACTGTAGATGCCGTTTATGGCATATTGGGCATCGGTTGCCGAAAGGATGGCCTTGTCGGTTTCAATGGATGTTTGCGGGTCTGGATCCATCCAGCTGTCGCCACAACCATTTAGGGTCAATATCCCCGTTATCGCAATGATTAAATTTATATATTTCATATGATATATTTTTAGATGAATTAGAAATTAAGTTCAACCCCAAAGGTGACAGTTTTGAGCGCAGGCAATTCAAAATAGACAGTGCCGCTGGTGGGTACTTCCGGGTCGTAATCGTCGTAAGCAGCCAATGTCCATAAGTTGGTAGCCGAGCAGAATAGTCTGGCTTTGGTCAGGTTGGCTTTCTCTGCCCATCTTTTGGGCAGCGTCATCCCTACGGTAAGGTTCTTCAGCCTCAAGTGGTCGGTGCTGTGGACGCGGCGGGTGGAACTCCAATCGTTCATATTCACTTCGTTGTCCACAATAAACACTTCATATTTGGCGTTGTCACCAGGTTTTTTCCACCTGTTGCGGTAGTAAACCGGAATGTTGGCATCGGGTTCGCTTCCGCCATGTTCCAGCTTTTGAGCGCCACTGTCGTAGGAGTACCCGCCATAAGCGAAGGTGAAGGTGAAGCCCA
>JAGPIS010000046.1 GCA_018054835.1 Breznakibacter sp.
ACCTCTTCCCATTCCGAACAGAGAAGTTAAGCTTGTCCGCGCCGATGGTACTGCGTCAAGTGGGAGAGTAGGTCGCCGCCGAATTTTGAAGTCCCCGGTTCTGCAAAGAGCCGGGGATTTTTGCGTTCTGGTGTTTTTGTCCGCGAATCGAAGATCGACGGAGTCAATTGGACGAATTACACGAATTGATTTGCCCGATTACGACTAACGAACTGCGACTGAAGACCTGCAACATTCCCCAAACTAAGAACTCAAAACTCTGATTATTGATCACTGACCACTGACCACTTTTTTTGTTATAAAAAGTCCCGGCTAGAAAAAAGGAAAAATGTATGCTGATTGTGTCATCCTATTTTTGTAAATTTGATAAAAATCAAGGGCATGGAAAAGAATGAAGGAAAAATGCGGGATGGTTTCTCCAGTAAATTTGGGGTTATTGCCGCAGCCGCCGGTTCCGCGGTTGGTCTCGGAAATATTTGGCGATTCCCATATGTGTTGGGCGAAAATGGTGGAGCAGCCTTTTTACTAGTTTATGTTTTTTTTGTTTTTTGCATAGGCATTCCGGTGTTGATGAGTGAGTTGTTGATTGGTCGCAAAGCCCAAAAAAATGCTGTTAGAGCTTTTCATGTTCTGGCACCCGGAAAAAAATGGTATCTCATTGGTTATATCGGCGTTTTCTGCTCTTTTATGATCCTTTCCTATTATTCCGTTGTGGCGGGTTGGACTTTGCATTATGTTTTCTTGTCGGTTTCCAATGGGTTACATTCACTTTCAGCAACAGAACTCGATGTCACCTATCAAGCTTTGACATCCAATCCATTGCTTTCTGTTTTCTGGATGGTTGTTTTTGTTGCGATTACGGCGTTGGTTGTGTTAGGCGGTGTTGAAAAAGGTATTGAAAAATATAGTAAGGTATTGATGCCTTTACTATTCGCGATAATCCTTTTGATGTGTGTGCGTTCATTAACACTTCCCGGTAGCCTCGAGGGATTGGAGTTTCTTTTCAAACCCGATTTTTCAAAATTATCTCCCAGGGTAATAATCGAAGCTTTGGGACAAGCCTGTTTCTCATTGAGCATTGGAATGGCGGTTATGATTACCTATGGATCCTATATCGGTAAAAGCCAAAACCTTGTGGGAACCTCTTTTTCCGTTGCTTTTGCTGATTTTTTGATCGCAACATTGGCAGCTATTGCCATTTTTCCTGCCGTATTCGCCTTTGGCATCAATCCAGGTCAAGGTCCCGGTCTGGTGTTTGTCACACTGCCCAATATCTTTAATCAAATGTTTGGGGGCTATTTCTTTTCCATTCTTTTTTTCATCCTGCTGGTGATTGCTGCCCTCACTTCGTCCATTTCGTTGCTTGAGGTTGTGGTGGCTTACCTGTCGGAAGAGTTGAAGATGCATCGACGAAAAGCAACCATCATAGCATCGGTAGGGGCTTCATTTTTTGGTGTTTTATGTGCTTTCTCAGGAACGATCTTTAATTTCTTCGACAAGACTTCGGCCAATGTTCTGCTGCCTTTGGGTGCCCTGTTTGTTGTCCTTTTTATTCCTATTGTTTTGAAGCGGAAAGTTACACGGGAGGAGTTGGAGGCCAATGGACGCAAAGTGTGGGCCTTTGATCTGTTCTATTTTATCATCAGGTATTTGGCGCCTGTAGCCATCGTATTGATTTTTCTGCAACAATTTGGATTGTTGAATTGGATTCTTTGATTTGTTGAGATGTGGCGGGAGTGGCTTACATTTTCAAAAAATGAGCAGAGGGGTTTTTTTATTCTGATTGGCATTTGTATGATCCTGCTTGTCATCTTTGTTGTTGGCGAGCATCTTTACCAGCAAAAAGGGTTGGTGGTGATTCGGCAACTGCAATATGATCAGCACGACTCTATGTCGAACGAGGTTACTTATGATTCCTTAAACGTCAATTCAGCCACTGTTGCCCAAATGTCACGGTTTGGGTTATCCGATCGTTTGATTATCAATATTCTAAAATACCGTGAAGCAGGAGGCTTTTATAAGAACTATTCCGATTTTACAAAAACCTATGGTTTCGATTCTGTTTCTTTAACCGGAAGGATTGAGCTACTTAATTTTGGCTCTAGGCTTGCACAGCGGCATGTCAATTATGATCATGGCGCGAGACAGAAACCTGCCTCCATCCATCTTTACTATTCCTCTTTTGAGGAGATGAAGGCCGCGGGATTGCCGGTTAATTTTGTCGACACCATATTGAATTACCGTGATCAGTACTATTTGAGCGGTTCTGTTAGGATCGATTCATTGAAGGGGATGAACGACCGAGAATTTGTTGGGTTCCTTCGGTCGCGTATTAAGGCTGATAAGAATGTTTCAGCTGTTAAGGAGACCTCGATTCCGGTGATGATTGAATTGAATAGCGCAGATTCTGCTGAGCTGATGCAAGTGCGTGGGATTGGTCGTTTTCTGGCGGGTCGTATTTTGGAATACCGCAGGCAGTTAGGCGGTTTTGTCGATGTTAAACAACTGAAGGAGATCAATGGGATGGCCGAGAGCGTGATGTTGGAGTATTCTGGTTGCTTTGTGGTGGATAAAAGCTTGGTTCGAACCATTCCAATCAATAGTTCCGGAGTGGAGAACATGCGTAAGCATCCATATATTAGCTTTTATCTGGCAAAGGAGATCGTTGAGCGTCGCAGGGTCAAGGGTTCTTTTACCGATTTGGGGCAGCTTGCCGGTTTGCCATCGTATGATCAGGCCAACCCTTTATTGATCCTTTATTTGTCTTTGGAAAAGAAATAATTAGAGGGTTGTGGTTTAAAAAACAATACAAATGCTTGTGATAATCAATAATCTTCACTTACTTTGCAGCTGCAATTTTGGAACCATTAATGAGAGAGTGGTTGTATTGTGTAAGTTATTGATTGAAATAGTTGTAAAATGTTTTAAATAAGAATAAGTATGATCGTTGTACCAATTAAAGAAGGCGAAAATATTGAAAGAGCCTTGAAGAAATTTAAAAGAAAATTCGAGAAAACAGGTGTGATGCGCGAATTGCGCAGTCGCCAGGCATTCAGCAAGGACAGTGTTGTACGTCGCGAGCAAATCAAAAAAGCTATTTATTTGCAGCAATTGCAACAAGATATAGACTAAAATATTCAGCAGGGGGTACAGGTTAAACGAAAAAGTCGTACTTTAGTATGAGTGTTTAACCTGTTTCCCCTGTTAATGAACCATATTTCTTCCTTTTTATCCTATCTAGAGTTTGAAAAGCGTAGTGCCCGTCATACGCTTGTTGCTTATGAGAATGATTTGAATCAATTCTCAACTTTTTTGGTTGATCATGCCCTTGGCTCGATCAATATGGTTACCCGCAAAACAATCCGCTCCTGGATTATGAGTTTAATGACAGAAGGACTCTCCCCCGTCAGTGTCAATCGGAAAATTGCCACCCTGCGTTCTTTTTTCAAGTTTCTATGCCGCGAAGAAATTATAGAGCAAAATCCATGTCAATACATCGATGCGGTGAAAACACCCAAACGTTTACCTGTTTTTGTACAGGAGTCAGCCATGGATTTGATGTTGGATCGCTGTCCTTTTGATGATGGATACGAAGGGGTGCGCAATAAAACCATTTTGGAGCTTTTTTACCAGACGGGGATGCGACTCTCCGAACTGACCTATCTTCGTAATAATCAGGTTGATTTTAGCGGTAAGACCATAACGGTGCAGGGTAAAGGTTCTAAAGAACGAATAATTCCTTTTGGAAAATTGTTGGATTTGGTTTTAAAATCGTATATTGAAATCAGAAATCAAACTTTTGGAATTCAACAACCGGGTGATTTTTTCTTTTTTACCAAGAAAGGAGCTCCAGTCTATTCCAAATTGGTGTATCGGGTGGTTCAAAAACATATAGCAATGGTTTCTTCTATCAGTAAAAAGAGTCCGCACGTATTGCGTCATACGTTTGCCACAATTTTGCTCAATAAAGGGGCTGATATTTATGCCATAAAGGAGTTGTTGGGTCATTCGTCTCTGGCGGCCACCCAAATATATACCAATAACGATTTCGAAAGACTTAATTCTATTTATAAACAGGCTCATCCGCGAGCTTAAAATTAAGGAGGATAGATTATGAACATTAACATTCAATCGGTGCATTTTGCTGCATCAGAGCGTTTGCAGGAGTTTATTAGTGTGAAAGTTGGTAAACTTGATCTGTACTATGATGGGATTATTTCTGCAGAAGTGATATTGAAGTTAAATAAATCGGACGATACTGATAACAAAGTAGCCGAGATTAATTTGAATATTCCGGGCAATGATCTGTTTGCCAAAAAACAGTGTAAAACGTTTGAGGAAGCCATCGATCTCTGTTGCGAAGCGCTGCGCAAGCAATTGATTAAATGGAAAGAAAAGATTAGTGTTAAGTGATAAAAAAAGATCAATTATTTTGACAGAAAAGAAATAAGTTATACATTTGCATTCCGATTTTGGGATCGTAAGAGGTGTCAATATCAATGATTAATAGGCTGATACGTAATTGTGATCGGCCTATTAAAATGAAGGGTCGATCGGCGCAACAGGTTTGCGGGGATTTTGTTAAGAGGTTTTGGATAGAAACTTTTTAATGATATGTCGGTTTTCAATATTTATTTACGTACCTTTGGTGCCCGTAAAAGGGTTGATTTAGAATGGTGAGTGATTTTTATGTTGGAAATCAACTTTTTAAATTGGAGTTAAATTGAAACTATTTTATATCTAATTGTCTAATAATTCGAGTTATGGCTAAAGAAACATTTAAAAGGACGAAGCCTCACGTTAATATTGGTACTATCGGTCACGTTGACCACGGTAAGACAACCCTTACTGCAGCAATCACCACAGTATTAGCAAAAAAAGGTTTTTGTGAAGTAAAAGCATTTGATGCTATCGATAATGCGCCCGAAGAAAAAGAGCGTGGTATCACCATCAATACTTCTCACGTAGAGTATGCCACTGAAAATCGCCACTATGCGCACGTTGACTGTCCCGGTCATGCCGATTATGTTAAAAACATGGTAACTGGTGCCGCGCAAATGGATGGTGCAATCTTGGTTTGTGCTGCTACTGACGGTCCTATGCCTCAAACACGCGAACACATCCTTTTAGCTCGTCAGGTAAACGTTCCCCGTATCGTTGTGTTCCTGAACAAAGTTGATATGGTGGATGACGAAGAGCTTTTGGAACTTGTTGAAATGGAAGTTCGTGATCTTTTGACTTTCTACGATTTCGACGGTGATAACTCTCCAGTTATTAAAGGTTCTGCTCTTGGTGCTTTGAACGGTGAGCCAGAATGGGAAGCAAAAGTTCTTGACTTGATGGCTGCTGTTGATGAGTGGATTCCACTTCCTCCCCGTGATGTTGAGAAACCTTTCTTGATGCCTGTTGAGGACGTATTTACCATCACTGGTCGTGGTACTGTTGCTACAGGTCGTATCGAAACTGGTATCATCCACACAGGTGATGAAATGCAGTTGATCGGTCTTAGTGCAGAAGGTCGTAAGACTGTTTGTACCGGTGTTGAAATGTTCCGTAAAATTCTTGACGAAGGTCAGGCTGGTGACAACGTAGGTCTGCTGATGCGTGGTATCGACAAATCTGATGTTAAACGCGGTATGGTTCTTGCGAAAAGCGGTACAATCAAACCTCATACTAAATTCAAAGCTGAGATCTATGTTTTGAAAAAAGAAGAAGGTGGACGTCATACACCATTCCATAACAAATACCGTCCTCAGTTTTTCTTGCGTACATTGGACATCACAGGTGAAATCACTCTTCCAGAAGGAACTGAAATGGTAATGCCAGGTGATAACGTGAGCATCACTGTAGAGTTGATCTACCCTGTTGCTTTGAACCAAGGTCTTCGTTTTGCTATCCGTGAAGGTGGTAGAACAGTAGGTGCTGGTCAAATCACTGAAATTATCGAATAATTTCAATATAAAATAATCCGGAAGTTTCCTACTTCCGGATTACATTACGGGTGTAGCTCAGTTGGTAGAGCATCGGTCTCCAAAACCGAGTGTCGGGCGTTCGAGTCGCTCCTCCCGTGCCAGTTAATTAAAATATAACCGGGTACTTTACGATTATACCTATGGAAAGAATAAAAACATATTTCAAAGAAGTTTATAACGAATTGATGAACAAAACTTCATGGCCTACTTGGTCGGAATTAACCAATAGCGCAATTGTTGTGATGGTTGCTTCTTTGATTATCGCCGGCGTTGTTTTTGCCATGGATTTTGCTTTTGATAACCTGCTGGATCTTATTTATAAAGGTCTGTACTAATTGATAAGTCAGTAATGGCCGAAATAGAAAAGAAATGGTATGTACTCCGTGCAATCGGGGGCAAAGAGAAGAAGGTAAAGGAGTATATCGAAACCGAAATTCCCCGCCTGAATCTTAGCGATTACGTAGGGCAGGTTTTAGTTCCGCTTGAGAAAGTTTATCAAATCAGAAACGGGAAAAAAGTCAGCAAGGATCGCAACTTGTTTCCTGGGTATGTCTTTATTGAGGCTGCCTTGGTGGGAGAAATGACCCATATCCTTAAAGGGATTACCAATGTTATTGGTTTCTTGGGTGACGACAATCCTGTTCCCATGCGTCTTTCGGAGGTAAACCGCATGATTGGTAAGGTGGATGAGCTTCACGATACAGAAGAGGAGATCAATGTGCCTTATTTTGTTGGTGAAACAGTAAAAGTAACTGATGGGCCATTCAATGGGTTCAGTGGATTGATTGAAGAGGTGAACGATGAGAAGAAGAAACTGAAAGTGATGGTTAAAATCTTCGGTCGCAAAACCCCTCTCGAGCTTAGTTTTTTACAGGTAGAAAAAGAGTAAACAGTTGTTGAGTATAAAAAGCTTCCCAACATCTTTCAAGATGTGCATACCAGCAAATTGTTTGTCTATTATCTATATTAATAATTGTTTAATTTCGAATTGCTACAATGGCTAAAGAAGTAGAAACCTTTATCAAACTTCAAGTTAAAGGTGGTGCTGCAAATCCTTCACCCCCAATTGGACCTGCATTAGGTTCCAAAGGTGTGAACATTATGGAGTTCTGTAAGCAGTTCAATGGCAGGACACAGGATAAGGCCGGTAAGGTTTTGCCTGTTGTCATCACGGTTTATAAAGACAAATCTTTTGATTTTGTCATTAAAACCCCTCCGGCAGCTGTTCAGGTAATGGAAGCTGCTAAAATTAAAGGTGGATCGGCCGAGCCTAACCGTAAAAAAGTTGGTTCTATAACCTGGGGACAGGTTGAAGAGATCGCCAAGGAGAAAATAGCTGACATGAACTGTTTTACAATTGAATCTGCAATGAGGATGATTGCTGGTACTGCCAGAAGTTTGGGTGTCACCGTAACAGGTGAATTCCCCGGAAATAATTAATAAAACCTTTTTGCAACAATGACAAAACTAACAAAGAATAAAAAGTTAGCGTTAGCGAAAATAGATGCTGCAAAGCAATATTCTATTGAGGAGGCAACGAAGTTGGTGAAGGAAATTACCAATACCAAGTTCGACTCATCTGTAGATATTGATATCCGTTTGGGTGTTGACCCACGTAAAGCCAATCAAATGGTGCGTGGTGTTGTGACATTGCCTCATGGAACAGGTAAAACTGTTCGTGTGTTGGTATTGTGTACTCCCGATAAGGAAGCAGAAGCTACGGCAGCTGGTGCAGATTATGTTGGTCTTGATGATTATATCGAGAAGATCAAAGGTGGTTGGACCGATGTGGATGTGATTATTACCATGCCTAGCATCATGGCGAAAGTAGGGCAATTGGGTCGGATTCTTGGTCCTCGCGGATTAATGCCGAACCCCAAGAGCGGTACTGTAACCATGGATATCGCAAAGGCTGTTAATGAAGTGAAAGCTGGTAAGATCGACTTCAAAGTGGATCGTTACGGTATCGTTCACTCCTCAGTAGGAAAAGTTTCCTTCGACGCCGAAAAAATCGTAGACAACATTAAGGAGTTTATGGGCGTGATCGTTAAGCTGAAGCCTTCTTCAGCGAAAGGTACGTATGTAAAAAGCATTTATGTTTCCAGTACCATGAGTCCGGGTATTCGTGTTGAACCCAAGTCAGTTGAGGCTTAATTTAATGTTTAACTATTGAATGTAGGACCATGAAAAAAGAAGATAAAAGCACTTTAATACAAGAACTTGTAGGTACAATCAACGAGTATGCCCACTTCTACGTGGTGGATACACAAGGATTGAATGCCGGTTTGACCAGCGATCTACGCAGAACTTGTTTTAACCAGAATGTTAAAATGGTGGTTGTTAAAAACACTATTTTTGGCAAAGCGTTAGAGCAATGTGAATTGAACCACAATGAGCTGAAAACTATCCTTAAGGGTACTTCTGCTGTGATGTTCACCAATACAGGCAACTTGCCTGCCAGATTGATTAAAGATTTTGCCAAAACCAATAAGAAACCTGTTCTTAAAGGGGCGTATGTTGAGCAATCAGTATATGTGGGTGAAAACCAACTGGAAACATTGGTCAACATCAAGAGCAAAGAGGAACTTATCGGCGACGTTATCGGACTCTTGCAATCGCCTGTTAAAAATGTACTTTCAGCCCTTCAATCGGGTGGTACAACCATACATGGCATCTTAAAAACTTTGGGTGATAAATAATTTATTTCGACGTAAAACAATATTTAATTTATAATAAAATGGCAGATATTAAGAAGCTTGCAGAAGAATTAGTTAATTTAACTGTAAAAGAAGTTAACGAACTGGCTACTATTCTTAAAGATGAATATGGTATTGAGCCTGCTGCTGCTGCAGTTGCCGTTGCAGCTCCTGCTGCAGGTGCTGAGGCCGTTGCTGAGCAAACTGAGTTCGATGTTATCTTGAAAAGTGCTGGTGGTTCTAAACTTGCTATCGTTAAGCTGGTTAAAGAAATGACTGGAATTGGCTTGAAAGAAGCTAAAGATTTAGTTGATAAAGCTCCAACAGCAATCAAAGAAAAAGTTTCTAAAGAAGAAGCTACCGCATTAAAAGCTCAATTAGAAGAAGCTGGAGCGGAAGTTGAACTTAAGTAATTACGATCCTGAATAAGGATGCGGTTTAGGATCTCACGTCAAGTGGGCTCCTAAACCTTTTCGTGTTTTTGTTATTAAGTTCAATTAATTTGTTGATAGATGACGCCAAATACTGCCGAAAGAATTAGTTTTTCGTCCACTAAAAATCAGTTGGATTATCCTGATTTCCTGGAAGTTCAATTAAAGTCTTTCCGTGAATTTTTTCAATTGGGTACCACACCCGAAGAGCGGAAAAACGAGGGATTACATCAGGTTTTTGTTGAAAACTTCCCTATCACCGACACACGAAACAATTTTGTTCTCGAATTCTTGGACTTTAGTATTGACCCCGCCCGTTATACTATCGCCGAGTGCATCGAGAGGGGATTGACTTATTGTGTTCCCTTAAAAGCAAAACTTAAATTGTTTTGTACCGATCCCGAACACGAGGATTTCGACACCGTGGTTCAGGATGTTTACTTGGGCACCATCCCTTATATGACCGATAAAGGTAGTTTTATCATTAATGGAGCCGAGCGTGTGGTTGTTTCACAGCTTCACCGTTCTCCCGGGGTTTTCTTCGGACAGAGCATCCATGCCAATGGTACCAAACTTTATTCGGCCCGTATTATCCCTTTCAAAGGGTCTTGGATTGAATTCGCCACCGATATCAACAATGTGATGTACGCCTACATCGACCGTAAGAAAAAACTTCCGGTTACCACCATGTTGAGAGCCATCGGTTTCGAATCGGATAAAGATATTTTAGAGATTTTTGACCTGGCCGATGAAATAAAGGTCAATAAAGCCAACCTTAAAAAGGTGGTGGGTCGAAAATTGGCCGCTCGTGTGCTGAAGACATGGATTGAGGATTTTGTTGATGAAGATACCGGTGAAGTGGTTTCGATCGAACGTAACGAAGTTATTATCGACCGCGAAACATTCCTGCTGGATGAACATGTCGATGAGATTATTGATTCGGGCGCCAAAACCATTTTATTACATAAGGAGAATCAAAATCTGGCAGATTTTGCCATCATCTATAATACGCTTCAAAAGGATCCTTGTAACTCCGAAAAAGAAGCCGTTGTCCACATCTATCGACAATTAAGAAACGCCGAGCCACCAGATGAAGCCACTGCACGTGACGTCATCGACAAGCTGTTCTTTTCCGATAAGCGCTACGACCTAGGTGAGGTAGGTCGTTACCGTTTGAATCAAAAGCTGGGACTCAATACCAGTTATGAAACAAAGGTGCTTACCAAGGAAGATATGATCGAAATTATCAAGCATCTGATCCAGTTGATCAATTCAAAGGCTGATGTGGATGATATCGACCACTTGAGTAACCGTCGTGTACGTACTGTTGGCGAGCAACTGGGGAACCAGTTTAGCGTCGGTTTGGCTCGTATGGCTCGTACCATCCGGGAACGGATGAATGTACGCGACAATGAGGTGTTTACTCCAATTGATCTGATCAATAGCAAGACGCTTTCGTCTGTTATTAACAGTTTCTTTGGAACCAATGCCCTTTCTCAGTTTATGGATCAAACCAATCCATTGGCTGAAGTGACCCACAAAAGAAGGATGTCTGCCCTAGGACCAGGCGGTTTGTCGCGTGAGCGAGCCGGTTTCGAGGTGCGTGACGTACACTATACACACTATGGACGTTTGTGTCCTATTGAAACGCCCGAAGGACCCAATATCGGTCTTATTTCGTCGTTGACGGTTTTTGCCAAAATCAACAAGCTTGGTTTTATCGAGACGCCATACCGCAAGGTCAACAGCGGTCAGGTAGATCTTAACCAAGATGGTGTGGTTTATATGTCGGCCGAAGAGGAAGAACACAAAATCATTGCCCAGGCAAATGCTCCTCTCGATGACCAAGGATTCTTCGTCAACCCAAGGGTTAA
>JAGPIS010000209.1 GCA_018054835.1 Breznakibacter sp.
GTAAATACGAATATCCGGCGGCCGCGCATGTTTTAGGATATGTTGGTGAGGTTGGCGAGGGCATTTTGGCAAAGGATTCCTATTATGTACCGGGTGATTATATCGGCATCAGCGGTATTGAAAGCAGCTACGAAAAGGACTTGAGGGGCACCAAAGGGGTTCATTATATTATGGTGGACGTGCATGGACGTGAAAAGGGGGAGTTCCGCGGCGGGGTTTATGATACGGTTGCGGTGCCTGGCAAGAACCTGCGTCTGTCGTTGGACATTGAACTTCAGATGTATGGTGAAAAATTGATGCAAAATAAAACAGGAAGCATCGTGGCCATCAAGCCGGAAACCGGTGAGATCCTGGCCTTGGTCTCGGCGCCTTCGTATGACCCATCCTTGCTGGTGGGGCGCCATCGTTCCGTCAACTTCCCTGTGCTGTCGCGCGATTCGTTGAAGCCCTTGTTCAATAGGGCAATCCAAGCTTGGTACCCGCCAGGTTCTACCTTTAAAGTTATCAATGCCTTGATTGGATTGCAGGAAGGCGTAGTGACGCCCGAAACGCGTTATGGGTGCAGCATGGGGTATCATGTGGGGAATTTCCACTTGGGGTGCCATGCCCATGCCTCACCGCTCAATCTGGAGCAATCCATTCAAAACTCCTGCAATGCCTATTATTGCCATGTCTTTCGGAATATCATTGATAACCGGAAATATGGCAATCCCAAAAAAGCATTAAATGTTTGGAAAGATTATTTGGTTAAATTTGGATTGGGATACCGTTTGGGTGTTGATATAGCCAATGAAAACAGGGGGTTGGTTCCCAATGCCGATTATTTCGATAAGGCTAAAGGTCCCCGGTGGACCTCCTTGGGCATCGTTTCGTTGTCCATCGGTCAAGGGGAGTTGTTGGTCACGCCCATACAAATGTCCAACCTCGCTGCCACCATCGCCAATGGAGGGTATTTTTTCACGCCGCATATTGTTCATTCTATTGAGGATGAGGCTATACCACAGGATTACAGGACCCGTCACGAAACGGGTATTGATCGGGGGTATTTTGAAGTAGTAAAAAATGGCATGGAGATGGCCGTGTGGGGTGGTGCCGGTAGCACGGCTCGCGTGGCTCAGATTCCTGACATCCGGATATGTGGCAAAACCGGTACCGCGCAGAATCCTCATGGTAAGGACCACTCCATTTTTATGGCTTTCGCGCCCAAGGAGAATCCCCAGATAGCCATTTCTGTTTATGTGGAAAATGCCGGATTTGGCGCCACATGGGCTGCACCCATTGCCAGTTTGATGGTTGAGAAATTCCTCAACGATTCAATCAATCCCAACCGGTTACCCCTTGAACAACGAATTATAGAAGCCAATTTGATTTATGGTACGAACAAGTAATGCCTATCGCAAAGGAATTGATTGGATCACGGTATTGATCTATTTGGCACTGGTCACTTTTGGTTGGTTCAATATCTATGCGGCCAACTTCAATCCTGAAACCCAAGTGTTTTTTAGCGCCGATGCTGAATATTTTAAGCAGTTGGTGTGGATTGGCGTGAGCCTTACGTTCGCCATCATGATTATGCAAATCGACAGCAAATTCTTTGTGGAGATCAGTTATCCTTTTTATGGTTTCAGCCTTTTCCTGCTTTTGGTGGTGCTATTTTTCGGGCGGGAGGTTAATGGTGCCAAATCGTGGTTCGAAGTGGGGCCGGTGCGTTTTCAACCTGCCGAATTGACCAAAGTGGCAACGGCATTGTTAATTGCCCGATTGATGAGCCGTTATGGCTTCTCTTTTGACAAACGCAGGAACTGGTTCCGCCTTACGGCGGTGCTTATGACCCCCGTATTGTTTATCCTTTTACAAAACGATACCGGAAGTGCGTTGGTCTATTTTGTTTTTCTCCTGGCTTTTTACCGCGAAGGGATGAATCCCGGCATCATGGTGTTGGGCGTTGTGGCAGCCGTAATTGCTGTTTTAACCCTGTTGATGGATCCCATCTACGTCATGGGGATTTACTCATTGATTATTGCAGGTTTGCTTTTTGTGAGAGGGGTACGTCGTGAATTTCTAGTAGCCATTTTATTTGGTGCTGTTGGAGCTGCTCTGTTTTGGCTCTTGACGCATTTCTTGGGTAAGATCAACATGGAGCCTATCATTATGTTGGCTGCACTCGCTTTTGCCTCAGGCTATCTTATTTATCGGTGGATTGTGAAAAAGAGACGGTTTATCCTTACCTATTTGCTCTTTTTGTGGTGTGGTTTGGCGTTTGCCTATACCACCGATTATTTTTTCCATCATGTGCTTAGCGACCACCAACGAATCCGAATCAATGTTCTGTTTGGATTGGAAGAAGATCCTTTGGGTGCCGGTTACAACGTTAACCAGAGTAAAATTGCCATCGGTTCAGGCGGCCTGCTGGGTAAAGGTTTTTTGGAAGGCACACAAACGAAATTCAATTTTGTGCCCGAACAAACCACCGATTTTATTTTTTGCACCATTGGGGAGGAGTGGGGTTTTGTTGGTTCGTCACTGCTGGTGGTTGCCTTTTTGACCTTTATGATTCGGCTTGTCTATCTGGCTGAGAAACAGCACTCCACCTTTAGCCGCGTTTATGGCTATTGCGTGGCAGGCATCTTTTTCTTCCATTTTGCCATCAACCTGGGCATGACCATTGGGTTGGCCCCTGTGATTGGCATTCCTCTGCCGTTTTTCAGCTATGGTGGATCTTCCTTGTGGGGTTTTACCATTTTGCTGTTTATTTTTCTTAAATTGGATACCAACCGGAATGAATTGATTCGTTGAGATGCCATTATGAATATAGAAGAGTTGCGAGAGTATTGCCTGTCGAAACCGTTGGTTGGCGAAAGCTTCCCTTTTGATGCTACAACCCTGGTTTTTAAGGTGGCCGATAAGATGTTTGCATTGATTGACCTGGACGACAACCATTGGGTTAACTTGAAATGCGATCCAAACCTGGTTGAGGAGTTGCGCGATCGCTATGCCGAAGTTTTGCCCGGATACCATATGCATAAGAAGCATTGGAATACGGTGAGGTTGGATGGTGCCCTCGACGATGATCTTATCCGCAGATGGATAGATGATTCCTATGCCCTGGTTGTTAAATCGTTTCCAGTCAAGAAAAGGGCAGCCTTGGGTTTGTAGATGGAACATATCAAATAAATTTTAAGCGAATGAAACGTTTGATCCGATATTTTATGCAAGGGCTCCTTTATATCACGCCCGTTGTTGTAACAATTTATTTCTTTGTTTTGGTGTTCTCATGGCTCGATGGGCTTCTGCACGGCATGGGTTTCTTCGAGGAATCGGAGTT
>JAGPIS010000047.1 GCA_018054835.1 Breznakibacter sp.
GAAACACCTGCCATTTCCATATCATTGATGGCAGTAGGAACACCCTGACGAACGGTGATGTCGTCAACATTCACATTAAGACCATCACGTGTAACATAAACCCATTTCACATATTTTTCACCAACCTGTAATTTATTAGAAAAAATAGGCGAAGCTGGTTTGGGTGTAGTTATAATCAAGCTGGGATTGGAAGTGGCCGTGTAGTTTGCCAAAGTCCTCCAAGCTAAGCCATCAGCAGATGCTTGGACAATAAAATCACTTAACGGTTTTGCGGAGAAATTGCTGCCCACACACCACAAATTATAATCCACAGCATATGACCCATCTGCAGGAATTGCAGGAAAACCGACAATAAAAGATACTCCAACTGTGCCATATCTGGCAGTAGATTTTTGTCCAACATCAATCCCTGAAAAAGCCCAGCCAATAGTTGATGAAGTCCAATCTGCCGTTTTCAAACCATCAGTGTCAAAACTTATCGTAATAGGTAAAGCTGTGGCTGGATTAAGTCTTTTAACAGTGATAACAACATCCTTACCCGCTGGAACGGCCGTACTTTTCATCAAAATAGTCTTCGGAGCGGATAGGTCAACAACTGAATTATTCGCTAAAGGTGTTGTTGGATCAATTTCACCGCCAGCGGCATCAAGTTCGTAATGAACCATACATTTTGTCAAATCAAAATCGGCAGAAACCACCACCTCTACAGAGCCGGGGGTTGCAGGGATAGCAGGAGTTGGAGGGTTTCCAGGTTTTTCAGGAATAGCATCGGTTCCTTTGCGCATGGCCCCAATGGTCAAGGCGCCATCGATGGTGAAGGTTTTGAAGTTTTGAGCCATGGATCCAAAGGTGATCATGACACAACCGAATAAAAGAGTAAAGATTTTTGCTTTCATAAAATTCAATTTATAGGTTAAACAATAAGAACTAACGAACCATAATATGATTGAGGTTGACATTCTGTTTGTTGTTGCGCGCGATATAAACCCAACGGACAAACCGCAAGTTTGATTGCAAATCGTGTTTGCAACCTTCCGAAGTGGGGATGGGATTTGTGGTGTCGTAAGCCACCAGGTTGACCCATTTTTTAGCATCCGTGGAAACCTCAACCACAAATTCACCATCAAACGGAGCACCGCCCACCACAGTCAACTCATACGCGAGCGTTTTGGCAGGCGCAACAAAAGCCAAATAAAAGGCCACCTCCTTATTACCAAAGCGGGCTACAGTTGGTTTTGAAGCATCAAGCCCAATACCGGCCCAACCCAACTCTTGTGGTGTCCAAGCGCATGGGTGGCCATTGGAAAAAGAAATGGAGGTTGGCACGGTTGCAGGCTTCAACTGCCGGATGGAAATATTCCACTCTTTGGAAGTGCCATCTTTTTTGGACACCACTACCTTCTTAACCGTAGAAAAATCGTTACCAATCGGCGTGGCACCATCAATGGAGCACCCGCCCAACAATTTGTAAGTCGTTTTCAAATTGGCAATGTCCACATGATGGTTCACAATCACTTCTATTTCGCCAGGCTTGTCCTGCTGGTTTTTGACCACAACGGGCGTCAAGGCACCGTCAACCTCAAAGGAGGAAAAACCTTGTGCGTTGACCATCGAAACAGAAGACCATGCCAGACAGGCAACAACCAGAATCTTTTTAATTTCCATGCTGTATCAATTAATAGGTTTGAGTTCGGAGATTGAATCACCTTCACTGTAGCCAGCCAAGTTGTAGCAAACCGGAACTGAACTGTTGCCCACCCGGTAAATTCCAAACTTGAAATAATAACCGTCATCGTCGTTGCGACCGATCAAAACGGACTGATTGCTGACCAAATGGTTGCAAAATGCCTTACCATCCTTGGAATAATCCATCTTCACATCCAACCGCCCATCCTTTTCAACCGTCTCCTTTTCAACGCCATAAGCCGACCACTCGACCATTATCGTAAAAGTGACCCACTGGTTTTTGGGAAATTCAGCAAATGGCATTTTGGCAGCTATGGTGGAAGACTTATAAGTTGACGTTTGTGGTTTCATCACCACGGCTTTAGCCGCATTGATATTGCAACGGTCGGTTTTGTCACTCATCCATTTACGGTCGGAATTGGCTTTGACGTAGAAAAAACCGTCGGAGAAACCAAAAGCCAATGGAGGGTACCCCCCCTGCTCCACCAGCCACCCGTTGGGTTGCCCGGCTTTATACATGGGGTTGCCACTTTTATCCTTTTTAGGATTTCCCTTGTTGTCGGTCAGCATCACTTTTTCGTGTCCCTTGTCTTTTTTAAACAACATGGTCTCACACAATTTGGCGAACTCTTGCCGGCTGATTTTCTTGGTGATCCCCTCAGGTGTGGTTACCAGGGTGCGGTCGGGCATGCCATGCCATTGGGCGAAAATGGTACTAACATCCGAAGAAAGGCTGTCTGGTATAAATACCGAGAAACGATAATACTTTGTACTTCCCTGTTTGCAGGCACCTTTTCCATAATGGTAAACCATTTTGGAGACCACAGCCAAATCCAACTCTTCCTTGGTCAATTTGGACACATCGTCTGCTGTGGCATAGCAATAACTCAATTCGGCACGTCCTTTGGTTTCGCCCTCAGAATAGCCTTCAAGGGTATTATCATCTTCCTTCAGGTTGAACCGGAAGGAAGGTTTACCCTGCCAGAGGCGTGAATAATCGTATTGTAAGGCATGGGGTTTATTGGTTCCCACGGCAACCCACTGTCCATCAACAACAGCCTCATTTGGTGCCAGTTCATCCTGGATATTAACCCGGGCAGTGAGGGGAACCAAATTAACCGTTTGAGCCAATGCCATTGACAAGGGCACCATCATATTTAGAAAGAAAATGGCTTGAAACTTTTTCATATCATCGAAAACTATACATAAAATTGGCTGAGACTCACAAAAAAACAGGCATGACCCTAACCGAGCCATGCCTGGATTAAAAAATCAAAGTGGATAGCCGGGATTTTGGGTTATAACACCTTCTGTTTCGATTCTTTCGCGTTGTGGAATAGGGAACAACTCATTCCGCCCAGCTAAGAAACCCTCTTTACTTTCGTAAGCAGCCCCGGCAGCCCAAGTAAAATTCTCCTGTACGCCATTGGCGATCTCCTCCTTAAGCTTGGCATAAGTCTCGACAATGGTCTCTTCCAAGATATTCCACCGTATCAAATCGGCCTTACGAAATCCTTCGAAACAGAACTCGCGAGCCCTTTCTAGTTGAAGATACTTTAAAAATGTCTGCTGGTTAAAATCACCAACCTTTAAATCAACCAAAGCATCGGCCACCAATGGATTTTTGCCAAATGCACGGCGGCGAACCTGATTGGCATATTCAATAGCCAAGGCGTTAGGGCCTCCGTTCACTTCATTTTGAGCTTCGGCATTCATCAACAACACATCGGCATAGCGAAGTAAGGGCAAATTCACATCGGTATTGTTAACATTCTTGATTGGTCCAGTCTGCCAGTTCCTTCGCCACTTGCCGGGTGACCAGTTCTGGCTCTTCTTGCGAACAATGGGTTTAACAACATTCTTGGCATCAATCGTAAAGGTGGCTATCGCCACATCGCGGCGCAAATCGCCTGTTTCAAACTTATCGTAGAAAGTGCCCAAGGTTTTTATAAATGAGTTGGCGCGCCCATAAATTGATTTTTCACTAATCTCAGGACCATTGTAAGTTCCCCAGTTGCCAGAGTTTTTATTATCACCGATGGGATTGAAGAAATCTATTTCATAGATATTCTCGGTCAAATCGATCTTATTCTCACAGTAGGTTCGGAACAGTTTTTCATAGCCTGAGCGACCAAGAGCCTCATCATTCACCACGAGTGCGTGTTTTCCTGAAACGATAACAGAATCAGTGTATTGAATGGCTTTTTGATAGTAAGCTTTATACTCTGCTGGCCTTGAACGCACCCCATCCTGACGCAAGGAATACCCCCCACGATAGAGGTAAACGCGGGACAAAAGACCGAATCCGGCACTACGCGACAACCGCCCAGTGTACAGTTTTGAATCGGTATGCCATGGGAGGTATGGAATGGCCTCGGTCATATCCTTGATAATTTGATCATAAACAACCTCTTGGTTTTCGCGCGCAATGGCAAAGTTGTCTTCCGATTTGGACTGGTTTAACTTGAGTGGCACATCGCCCCAATAGCGAACCAGGTCGAAATAGATCAACCCCCGCAAGAATTTTGTTTCGGCAACATAGAGATCCAGCAAGGCCTGTTCCCCATCATTATTGACCACCACCTTGTTATAATTTTCGAGGATGGTATTGGCCCGGTCAATCCCTTCGTAGTAGCGTTTCCAGGTTGCCTCGAGCCATGCATTGGTGGGTCCGGCAAAATAATGTCCTAAATCACGGGCAACATGGCCCTTGTCGGCCCCTTTCACATGGGCGATATCGGTATCGCAATCGTACACCATCACATATTGCCCGTAAGTATCAAGTTCGCTGAAGGTGGAGTACACAGCCAGCAGAGCCTTTTCAACCCGGGAAGGGGATGTGAAATAGGTATCTGCATCGTAAAAATTGGTTGGTTCCTCGGTTAAAATATCATCGCAGGAGGACGAAAAAAGTGAAACCAACAATGCAACAGCCCCCACAAAGGCAAGATGGTTGCTTAATCTTATTTTGAATCTAAACATGATTTCTTAATTTTTGAATTATAACGACAGGTTCAAACCAAAAACAAACGACATACTTCTAGGATAAGCACCCCAATCAATACCAGGAGTGAGGTTACCATTGGGTTTGGTATTCACCTCAGGATCGAATCCTGAATAGTTGGTCCAGGTTTTCAGATTATAGACCGTTGCATAAACACGGAGGTTGCCTATTTTTGCTTTTTCGACCAATGATTTTGGAAGGGTATAACCCAGGCTGATGTTGTTCAATCGCAAGAAGGAACCATCCTCCACATAACGTGAACTGAAAATCAAAGACGAAGAGCCACTAACCGAGGCAAAATCCTTTCCCTGGTTTAATGCAGCCAAGGCTGTGGGGTCATTCTTGATGTTGACACCAGATTCATCAATGAATGTGAAACGATTGGCGGCACCACCCATCACATTTTTATAACGATTACTCATTTTGGAATAGTACATGCTATTGGCATTGTACACGTCGGCACCCAGCGAGAAGTTCAAAAACACACTCAAATCGAACCCTTTGTAGTTAAACTGGTTGCTGATACCGCCAAACAGGGTGGGGTTGGCATCGCCAATAACCGACATGTCATAAGAATCGATAATCCCATCACGTTTACCCTCGGGTCCGCTGATGTCGCGGTATTTCCAGGAACCAGGCTGTGCAACATTGTTTTTATCAACTGGCACCCCTGCCTTCAACGAATAAACATTATTGGCAAATTCAAAATCTTCCACACCATATATTCCATCGCTGGTATAACCCCACATCTGCCCCAAGGAACGGCCTTCTTTAATGATATAATCGGCTGAATTGAATTCCGACACAGTGGCCCAACCCGATTTGGTGAGGAAGTAATCACTTTTGTAAAGATCGACCACCTCATTTTTGTTGGCTGCCAAATTCAACGTAGTGGTCCACGAAAAATTCTTGGTTTCAACATTGCGCGAAGTGATGCTCATTTCCACACCATTATTCTTTGTCTTGCCCACATTTTTCATCGTGGTGGCATGACCGGATATGTAAGGAAGTTGCGCTGCCAATAGGAGATCCTTGGTAGTGTTGCGGTAATAGTCAAAAGTAACTTCCAAACGGTTACGGAAGAACCCGGCATCCACACCAATATTTTGAGTCACATTGGTTTCCCATTTCAGGTTGGGATTAGCCAACCGGGCATTCCGATAAGAGATCACCATCATATCATTCACCGCAGTCCAATCGGAAGTCATCAAAGGCAACGACATAAAATTTCCAATTTGGTTGTTGCCAGCCGAGCCATAACTCAAACGGAATTTCAGATTAGAAAAGACATTTAGATTTTGGATAAAAGGCTCTTCAGATGCTCTCCAGGCAAAGGATCCAGAGGGGAAGTAACCCCATTTGTTGTTGGCACCAAACTTGGAAGAACCATCGGCTCGGAAAGTTGCGGTAAACAGATAGCGGTTTTTAAGTTGGTAGTTCATGCGTCCAAAGAAAGAGACCATGGTTTCGCCGGGATAGACATAGGTGGAATTGATCATTGGATCCACACCAAGCGACATATCGTCCAGCCCAAAATTCTCCTCAGGGAAGCCTTTGGATCCCAAGCTGACAAAATCAATTTTTTGGTTGAAATATTCCATCCCCACCATTCCATCGAAACGGTGGTTTCGGTTTTTCTCATATTTGTAGGTCAGCGTATTATTATAGGTAACCGTCTCATAGCGATTTATCGTCTTTGTTCCATAAGGGGCTCCTTCCCGTTTTCCCTGCAAACTGCGCATGGTGTAAAACTCATTCATATTGTAGTCGCGGGTACGGTACCCGATGCTTCCATTATAGATCAACGAAGGCAACAGTTTGTACTCCAAGCCACCATTCAAAGTGAGGTAACGGTTCCTTTTTTCACGTTGTTCACCTTCGATGGAAGCGATGGGATTCACCATGGTGTTGCCGCTATCGTCCTGCAACAATGGGTCGATATCGCTTGTTAAAAGATCCTGATCATCGCCCAAACCAATGGTGGGGCGGTATTGGATGATATGTTGCATCCGGCTGAAATAACCTTGGTCGGAAAGCGACCCCATCCCTTTGGTTTTTTCGTCGGTGTAGCTAACATTATAGGTGGTTTTCAACTTATCGTTGGCCTTGTAATCCAGTTTTAAACGGACGCCATTGCGTTCCAGTCCGCTCCCGTCCATAATGCCATCATCGTCGTTACGGGTAAACGAAGCTGCATAATTCATCCCTTTACTACCACCCGACACGCTCAACTTGTGCATCTGGGTTTTGGGGCTACGGCCATCAAAAACCTCATCCTGCCAATCAATCCCGCTCCTATTAAGATAATTTTCCTTTATTTGAGAGAACTCGCCATAAGTAGTGTTGAATTTCAATAGCTCATCGGCACTTTTGGTTGCACGTTCATACTCCAAAAGCGCAAACTCATAGGGATTAAGAACATCCATCTTGTTATTCAGTTGCTTAAAGCCATAATACATGTCGTAGTTAACCAAGGTCTTGCCCTCTTTCCCTTTTTTTGTGGTAACCACAATAACCCCATTGGCCCCACGGGCTCCAAAAATTGCGGTGGAGGAGGCGTCTTTCAAAACATCAATACTCTCGATGTCTGAAGGATCAATACCTTTCAATCCATCTTCGGTGGGAAAACCGTCAATAATGTAAAGCGGTTCATTGCTCTGAGTGATGGAAGTACCCCCGCGAACCAAAATGCGGATATCGGCATCGGGAGAACCACTGGCCTGTTTGACTTGAACGCCGGCGACCTTACCGCTCAAAGCTTGAGCGATGTTGGCTACAGGAACTTTCTCCACATCGCCAGCCTTAATAGAGGATACCGATCCGGTTAAATCCTTCCTTTTGGCAGTACCATACCCTATGGCAACAACCTCTTCCAAAGAAATGGCAGATGAAGCCATCACAACATGAATAACTGTTTTGTTGCCAACTTTGATCTCCTGTGTATCAAACCCAATAAAAGAAAAGACAAGAACAGACTGTTCAGGATCTGACACAGTAAGGTTATATAAACCATTCAAATCGGTGATGGTACCAATAGAAGTCCCTTTTATCACGACATTCACACCGGGTATTGGCAATTTATCGGCGTCCAAAACTTTTCCGGTGACTTCCATCGTTCGCTGTGCATGAAGAGTAGATACTCCAACCCACAGGAAGACAAAAAAAACAATGAGACAATTCCTTTTCATAGGATAAAATTTTATGTGACTATTTGTTAAATATCATGTTTCAAATTTAAGTCTCCTTCACACTAAAACAGACTCCATATGTTCGCAATGCTTCAAAACACGTATTATTTTATTTAATATTTGTTTAAATTCCTTTCAATAATGTGCAAAACCGATTCAAAACGACCTATCCACTACTAACGTCCTTTAAACAATTCAGAAAAACGGACAGTGGAATTATTAACCAATGGATTAGCCCAGAAAGCGATACTCAAAATATACCCCAAGGTTACCAAGCCACCCAACATAGCCATTCTCAAACCAATAACATCGCCAAGCCACCCCATCAGCAATGGGCCTACGGCACCTCCCACAATACCAGAACAAAGGATGCCGGCCATGGCGCCATGGTGGGAGGAGATGGAATTCATGCCCAGCGACATGATTATGGAGAACATCACCGAGATACAGAAACCAATCAGGGGAAAACCAACCAGAGCAACTTCGGCATTTCCAAAAACACTGGCAACTAAGGCAACCATAGCTCCTACCGAGGACACCAAAAGAACTTTTTTAGCATCGAAGAGTTTGAGCATCACCAATCCCAAAAGGCATCCCACAGACATGAAACCCCAAAAACGGCCAACCGTTTGGGCCCCTTCGGCTAAAGGACTAAGCTGGTGATATTGCTCCAAAAACTTGGAAATCCAATTGGCAATACCCTGTTCTGTGGCCACATAGGCAAAGATTCCTAGGAAATACAAGCGAACAAACCTGTTTTTAAAAAGGGTCTTGTATGCAGTAAAGGATCCGGCCTTTTCATCGTCGGTTAATCGAACAACAGGAAAGCGCACAAAAGCAATTAAAATGATAACAAGCACCAAAACAAATGCAAACACCCAGTATAAAGCCACCCAGTTCATATTTTCAGGAACCAATGCCTTTAAAAAACCTATAAAAAAAGAACCTCCGGTGCGGTGCTCCGACATATCGAGCACCAACGATGCATAGACCAACGGGCTGATAAAGGATGCCAACCCGAAAACCAATTGACCCATAACCGAGAAGAACGCAAAGTTGGCTACACCCCCAGCCACTCGAGTCAATGGATTGATGACGGTTTGCAGCATCGCCATACCCATACCTATCACAAAACAGGAGACCAGGAGTATGCCGTAGGAGGGGAATAGGGCAAAACACAACGCTCCTAACAAAGGCATTGAGAACCCAACAATCAGAACTATTTTCTCATTAAATTTTTCGACCATTATTCCCGCAGGGATGGACATTATGGCATACGCCACAAAAAAAGATGAAGGTATAAAGCCTGCCAACACCAATTGCGACAATTCGAAATTATTAATGATATCGGGGATCAATGGCCCCAGGATATTGGTGATAAATGAAATTACAAACCAAAACAACATGATCAGGGCAACAATCCCATAGTTTATTTTCATTACGGTGGTTTTAAAAGAATTGAATCGGATACTACAAGTCAAAAATGCTATCTTAAAAACTGATATTCGCCGGCTGCCCCTTCAAAATATAGGATGCCATCGTCCCCCCGAACCATAACAGCAGGGCGAAAAACGCGACCCTCTTTCAACACCTGCCAGGTTCCAGGCAAAAGATCGGTCAAAACAAATTTATAAGTGCCATTCCCCTTGACTGAAATACCAAATGGATGACCGATGGTGCTGCCGTCCTTACTGAAGGTGGCCACGCGATCAGCGATCTGCACCCCAATCACCCTATCCGAATCAAGACGTTTAATTTCATGCAACTGTTTTTGATTATTGTCAGCCACCTGCATCACATTCAAATTATAATCTTCTTTTGAGGCCTTCTTTGGTGATATTTCCACCCGCCAAGCGCCCCGTTCATTGGCTTCATCATCACCAGGACGAGGTTCATTAGGATAATTGGTACCAAAAACCCAAAACTCCTTACCGGGACCACCAACAGGAACAATATTTGCATTATCGATTTCGGGCAACAGAACGGTATTCACCAGCATTCCTTCATCCCCATCCGTTGTCCGTTTGATAGTGATTTGATTACCTACAATTTCAGGCTGTTCAATGCTATGCAGCAACCAAAATTTCTTGAATTCTGCATTGGATGAAACCACTTTATCGAACACAATCAGGGCAGCAGGTATTTTGGAATCTTTGAAATTGAAAAACAAGAAAGAACGTTTCAACTCCTTCACTTTCGATGAGTATGCCTCGGAGATATCCCCCTTCAAGTATGAGTAATCGGGTGTATGGCAATCAGGACCGAAACCTTTGGCCAGGATTGCACCCGTTTTAAAATTCCCATTCAGCATATCATCCAAATTCTTTGCTGGCCCCCAATTGAAGCCCGGCAAGCGTTGACCGCCATCGTTTGTCACAAAATCATCCTTATCGGTTCCACCATAACTAGAAGAGGCAAAAACTTCGTTTGGATCGAAAACCAACAAACTGTTGTGGGCAATGGTGCGCTTGAAAAAGTTCTTGTTGTGGGGGCTGTTGTAACCGCCGGAGGAACCCTGGTAAGTACCGGCATCAATAGCCAAAGGCCCCTTGTAGTATATTTGAAATGCCCCGGCATCGTTGTGTTGGTGGTTTACAAAGTTGTATTCATTGATTTTCATTTCAGCAATCACGCTTTCGGTGCCCCAGCCGGTACGCGCCACCATCCAACCATAAGGAGAACCGGAATAGCGAGTCAAAGGAAGATCATCAGGGGTACGGCTGCCCAGTTGGGTGTCGCGCCACAAGAACTCAAAAATCTTACATTGGTTGTCCACTTTGGGCTCTTTCAAAAACTCATGGTTAATGTATTCATCCTTGTAATAGCTCCCGGCCAGAAACGAAGGCAATGCGTACAAACTCGGCTTCTTCCGTTTGTAATTGACATCGCCACCAGGCATCACCTGGCCATCAGGACGGCGCTTGTAAATCATATCGTACAACACAAACTGCTGTGAAGGATGATAAACATTGCCTGCACCCATCCGGTCAAGAATCCATAGCGCAAACAAATCGTTGGAAAAGCGCACGTTTAGGTACG
>JAGPIS010000210.1 GCA_018054835.1 Breznakibacter sp.
ACCCGGTACAGCCCAAGAATATGGCGGTATCATCATCCATGGCGCAAAGTTACTTTATGCCTATGGCGAAGCTACTGTGCCAAAAGTAACTGTTGTGTTGCGTAAAGCTTATGGCGGTGCTTATTGCGTGATGAGCTCCAAACACTTGCGTGGCGACATCAACTACGCTTGGCCAAGTGCCGAGATTGCGGTTATGGGTCCCAAGGGTGCCATCGAAGTGTTGGAAAGCAAAAATATTGCTGCTTTGGCCACTGCTGAAGAGAAAGCCGAATACATCCGCAAGGCAGAAGATGAGTACAAGGAACAGTTTGCTAATCCTTATGCTGCCGCCAAATATGGTTATATCGACGATGTGATTGAACCCCGCAATACCCGTTTCCGTATTATCAGGGCGCTTCAAACGCTTGCGACTAAAAAGGATGTGAATCCTCCCAAGAAGCACTCAAATATTCCATTATAATATTTTTTGTATGCGAAAAATGTTTCATAACGCATCAAAAAAAATCGTTGTACTATCAATGTTGCTTTGTGCCGCGCTCAGTGTGCGTGCACAAAGCTCCATTGATTTGCGTATCAACGAGGTGCTGGTGGTCAACGATTCCAATTATGTGGATGGTTTTGGCCAACACAGCCCATGGGTCGAAATATTCAATACGGCTTATAATTCAGTCGATATTGGGGGTCTTTACCTGACCGATGATTTGAACAACCCTACCAAATACAGGATTCCAAAGGGTCAAACATCCACCATCATCCCAACACGTGGCTACATCGTTTTTTTTGGCGATAATAATCCAACCAATGGGATTTTGCATCTGAATTTTGATTTCCGTGAGTCTTCTATGATCGCTCTTTTTGAGGGTAATGGCAAAACATTGATTGATAGTGTGCATTTGTCAAAGAATCAAAAGAGTGATATTTCTTGGGGTCGGTCTATCAACGGTACCGGTGATTGGGTTAGTTTTGAAAATACAACACCCAATGCGAGCAATGAGCCTGACCAAGTATTGACGGCTGCCGACCGTTTTGGGGTGATTGATCCTTCCGGCTCAGGATTGACCTTTATTTCAATGGGGGTTGTTTTTTCGGCGTTAATTTTACTTTCAATTGTTTTTACCATGATAGGAAAACTGATGAGTGGTGCTTTCTTCAAGAAGAAAAGTACTGCAGGGCAAGAGACCTCTGCCAAATCGAGTGATGCTGAGTTGTCGGGCGAAATGGCTGCTGCCATTATGATGGCCTTGCATTTGTATAGAAAAGAACAACAGGATGATAATCATGCTGTGCTTACCATCAACCGCATGTCGAAAATCTATTCTCCTTGGAGTTCTAAGATTTACAGCATGCGCCGTATGCCACGTTAATTACTAATTTTTTAAAACCAACGTTATGTCGAAATATAAGTTTAATATCAATGGCAATAGCTACAGTGCCGAAGTGATCAGCGTAGAAGACAATATTGCCCAGGTTGAGATCAATGGCTCCACTTACCAAGTGGAGTTGGACAAATCCATCAAAACCAGCAAAACACCGAAATTGGTGCGCAGCAATGCGGTTCCTTCTACCGATTCGCATCCTTCTGTTGCTAAAACCAGCAACCCCGGCGGACCCAAAGGCGGTGGAACCATCAAGTCGCCACTTCCCGGTGTTGTGTTGAATGTGATGGTGAAACCTGGCGACCAAGTGAAAATTGGCCAACGCCTTTTGATTCTTGAGGCCATGAAGATGGAAAACAACATCGATGCCGATAAGGAAGGGAAAGTTGTTTCTGTTGCGAAAAATAAAGGTGACTCTGTTATGGAAGGTGATGTTCTGGTTGTAATTGAATAAGCCCTATGGAAAATCCAAGTTTTATGCAATTCGTCCTCGATAATCTTGCCCAGTTTTGGTCCTATACGGCCTTTGCCAACGTTACGCTTGGTCATCTGGTGATGATTGCAGTCGGACTGATTTTTATTTACCTGGCGATTGCCAAAGAATATGAGCCCATGCTTTTGGTGCCCATAGGATTTGGTATCATTCTGGGAAATATTGCTTTTACACCAGGATTGAAGATCGGTATTTATGAGAGTGGTAGTGTGATGAATTACCTTTACTTTGGCGTCAGCCAAGGGGTTTATCCACCACTGATATTCCTAGGGATAGGTGCCATGACCGATTTTTCGGCTCTCATTAGCAACCCGAAGTTGATCTTGATTGGAGCAGCCGCGCAGGTAGGTATTTTTGGAGCCTATGCCATCGCATTGGCTCTGGGCTTTAGTCCGGCCGAAGCGGGTGCCATTGGCATCATTGGTGGAGCCGACGGTCCAACGGCCATTTTCCTCTCTTCCAAGTTGGCTCCCGATTTGATGGGCGCCATAGCCATATCAGCCTACTCTTATATGGCCTTGGTTCCGGTGATACAGCCTCCCATTATGCGGCTTTTCACCTCTAAGAAGGAACGGCTCATTAAAATGCGCCCCCCGCGTGTGGTTTCCAAATTGGAAAAGATCATGTTCCCGTTGATCGGTTTGTTGCTTACCTGTTTTCTGGTGCCAACCGGTTTACCTCTATTGGGTATGTTGTTTTTTGGCAACCTGCTTAAAGAGAGTACCGTTACCAAACGGTTGGCCGATACGGCCAAAGGGCCTCTGATCGATATCGTGACCATTTTGATTGGTATCACTGTTGGTGCCTCCACTCAGGCCACCACATTCTTAACCATGAAATCAATCGGTATCTTTGCATTGGGTGCGGGCTCGTTTATTATAGCCACTTGTGGTGGTGTACTTTTTGTTAAATTGTTGAACCTGTTCCTCAAGGATGGCAATAAGATCAATCCGTTGATTGGTAATGCCGGCGTATCGGCAGTGCCCGACAGTGCGCGCGTTTCACAAGTTGTGGGTTTGGAATACGATAAAACCAACCACCTTTTGATGCACGCCATGGGGCCCAATGTGGCCGGTGTGATTGGCAGTGCTGTGGCAGCCGGTATCTTGCTGAGCTTCCTGAGTTGAAAATTTATACTCTTTATATTAAAGCCTTCCGTTAGCTAGCCGGGAGGCTTTTTTTGCTCCCAGTTGGGGAATGAAGGGAGTGTAGCGGCTAAAAGAAATGAAGTCGAAGTGTCGGGGAGTCCAAGAGTCTTTCTGTCATCAAGAGCCAAAAGAGCCACTTCCATAATGAGTCATGTCGATTCCCTATTCTATCCATCGATTACGCAGATTTCAAGAAAGAAGCATCGAAATATTTAGTAATTACTTTGGATAAACTTTAAAATACACAGATTATTACCGTTAGTTGTATATGTACCCGTCCTGAAGGGACAGTTTATTTCAG
>JAGPIS010000048.1 GCA_018054835.1 Breznakibacter sp.
ATGAACTTGCCACCATGTTTGCGGGCAAACAGATAATTAAACAATGCCGTACGCACACCCCCAATATGCAAAGGCCCCGTGGGGCTGGGAGCAAAGCGTACCCTTACAGGACGTTCTGTCATGACTCAACAATTTTTTTGCAAAGATAGAAAACATTACGTGGCAATGTTAAAGTTTGGACGAGGATAAACGATAAAAAAAGGGAACAACCCACCGGCTGTTCCCTTTTATATCTCTTATTCGATTAAGAATTATTTAACCGTTACTTTTCTTACTATTTTTGAGTTTGCATACTCGATGGCAACCAAATAAATACCAGGATTCAAACCAACAGTGGTAAACTCAACTTCTGAAGCAGTCATTTTTTGTTCATGCACTACGGCTCCTGTCAGATTGAGCAACTTGATGTTTTTTGCATCACGAGCCTCTATTTTCAAAACCTGTCCCATAGCAACGGGATTGGGATAGACATTAACATTGGACTCATTTTTCAAATCGCCAACTGCAGTCAATGTGGCCTTTTTGCCATAGGCTTCGATTTCGCGAAGACTCCAACCCCAACTACTAGGTGATTTAATTTTCACATTGAGATATCTGCCTGTAGCCGGTTTTTGGAGGTCAAACTCCATAGACTCTGAAATGGTCGTCGATCTAAATATTTCTATCAAGTTATCTTTTACAGAACCACAAGTAATAACAATCTCTGTTGGCAATTTACTTGTTCCACTAACAGCTCTCAATAAAAATTTAAAATTAGAAAGAGTATAATCTTCTCCAAGATCAAATTTAAGTTCATGATCAGAAACGTCATAAGGAGAAGTCAGCCATGTATCAACCTTACCATCTGTTACCGAAACAGGAACAGTACCTACCTCATCATAATCGCTACCGGTTGTAATAAACTCAGGAACAATATTGAGCAAAACATTGAAATTAGATGGGTCAACCACCCTAACTTGAAATTCAGAACTCTTTGTCCAAGCCCCATTTACTAATGCAATAGATATTTTTCCTGCTCCGGTCAAGTTGCCAATCAATTTGAAAGAAATTTTACCGGTAGATTCATTGATCGACAAATCGCTTACAGAAACAACACTTTCATTATCAGACCCAACCTTAATCTGGAAATTATCTTCTTTCTTTTCACCCTCAAGCGAAAAATCAACTTCCTTAACAACGCTCGAACCAATATTCAAGTTTGAGTTTTCAAGCTTACTCAAAGATGGACCACCTTCAATCCCATAAACTTGAAACTCCCATATGCGGATGGTAATCGGTTTCTCATCATCATAAGGCATAAATTTGACGTAGCGTCCAACTATTGGCTTGATATAATCATCCTTTGTATTTTCAGGCCTGTTTTTCTCATCCACAACAAGAGTCCAATTCTCCTTATCGTTGCTCACCCATATTTTAAAGAGTTTAAAATTATCAGATGCACTTTCTTTATGACCTGTATCAAAGGTTCTGAACCGGTATAATTTAAAAGCTTGTTGCAAGTCAATTACAACCCAATGTTCTTTTTGTCCTCCAATACACCATTTATTCCGCACATTACCAGGAACCTCAACACCGTCAATCAACCAATGGGGATCTTCAGGAGGCAAGGATCCGCTGAAACTATCAATTTTCTTACCAACACTTACGATGTTCAGTGTTTTGGAGTCGGACACATCGATCAGTCCCACTACTGTTTCTTCTGTAACACCACTGGCGTTGGTTACTTTCACAGTAACGTCATACAAGCCTGCTTTCGTGAACTTGACAGTTGCCTTATTGGCGGAAGTTGAAACAATTTGTCCATTGGCAGGCAATACCCATTCATAGCCAGAAGGAAAATTATCAGCTCTTGCCTCAACAATCAACTCCTCATTAACCTTCACCAAAGTTTTGGATGCTTTCAAACTCACGGTAGAGAGTCCAATTGCAGGATACTTGATCTCTTCAATAACCTCAATACCTTCTTTTCGATCGTTCCCTACAGACACAACAGACACTTTCACTCCCAATTCTTCGGGACCTGTCCTTTTGAATTTTGGGATATAAAATGCTTCATTCCGTGTCTGACCAACCAATCGTTTGATACCATTCTGTTCCAAATAAACATTATAATGATGGATATCCGGAGAAACAGGAGCATCCCAAACAATTCGGATATCTCCACCATCTTGACCCAACTGATTCTGAACAGTTACATTATTTACCGCTGGTGCCGCTGATACATAGCCTGCTGGAGTGATCCCAATCTGCCCCAGTTTTATTTGACATGAAGCAATTTCAACATCTGATTTGAAATTCAAAGCAACAATTGATACCGTTTTACCATTCAACGACGAGAGATCCACCTCTGCAATCGACCATCCGTTGGAGGTAGTGGTTGGAGAAAGAACAAACGTAGTAAAAGCATTAGCATTCTCAACCACGCCCAATTTTACTTCAACAACCCCGGCATTGGTCGATTTATATACCAGCTGAAATTTATCACCATTATCAATGGGAAGCTTTGTTTTGTACAACCGTACCAAATGATCCTGTCCTGCACTAAGTTTACCTGCAACCACCAACGAAGTTCCTTGGTTATAGGCATCATCCCAGTTGAGAGAAACACCAATGTTCTTAACAGATCCATTCATCGGGCAATCAATCCACCAACGCCATGTTGGCATTACATCCTGCATACCACGGTGATACCAATCCTGAACGCCTCTCTCTTCTCCATTAACAAATCTCTTTTTACCCAAGCCGGCACTGAAAGATGAAATAAATGGCTTAGACTGAATTGTTGTACGCTCCATAATTGCATTGGCAAAACCAGGCCAACTACCGCCATCCCAACCAGAGGTATTGGCAGGATCATGAGCTACATTGGTCCAGAAACGTCCTTCATTTCTGAAAACACTATTCATTGCAGTATAAGCTTGAGCTCCACAAGCATTTTCAGTACCCAGAAGATCTTTAACCACTTGCTTCCAGGCTCCCTCTTCCGGATTAAATAGATCGATTGAACCATTATGACCTGTTTTGGTAAATAGATTTTTAAAATATGAACCATTGCCACCAATTCCTCCTTGAGCGACTTCAATCCCAAAATAAGCCTTTTTAAATGATTCAGCTTTTGAAAAACCCTGATTCTGAAGATCAGACATCTGGCTGCTGATATTTGAAACACTGGGACTGCCATAATTTAAAAAGTATGAAACACCATCTTTTTTTATCAGGTTCATTTTGCTACCAATACTGGTACCACAATCATACCATTGGATTTCCATGTGGTTATTGCCATCCAGAGCCTTGTATTTATTGAATGTTTCAACAAAACCTTCCCACTGGGCAACAGAACCTCCACCTGTCTCCTCATTAATGAACCAGCCATCGAAACCATAATATTTAGCTATTTCATAAAGCTTTTTAGCATATATATATTCACCGTTCTCAACTGTCAGCATTTGAACTACCCATGCTGTTTGACCACCAAATGCATGCGGTGGAAAAAACACCTGCCCCAAAACCTTCACCCCATTCAGGTGCGCAATATCAGTAACAGGTGCCGATGGCGGGATAATAATACCTTCACCAGCCGATCCACCCCACCAGATCAACAAATCCATATACTGCCAGTATGTTGGATTGTAACCAATGAAATTATTGGCTCCTTGGGAGGGGGTCTGGCTACACATTGGATTCATGGTTAGACAGGCCGAAATTTGTCCTTCGTAAAATTGATATGGGTTAGCTTTAACCGTTTCATCTTTAAAGCGGGGTTGTAACGCCACTGTACTACGATTGAACTTCGCATCCGGATCATTCGCTGGAGTCCAGTCCTTAATGTAATCGGGATGCCAGCATCCTCCAAAAGGCTGTTGAGCCTTCACTTGACTGCCAAAAAAAATCAGCAGCAAACATACATAAAGTAAATTTTTAGATTTCATAGAATTCTGTTTTAAACTAAAGGCAAGCTGGCCAGTTCACCATTATTATTAGCAATTATTATCTTACTCTCATATAACAGGACAAAGGGAAAAAACACTTAGCTTATTTTGCATTTTTTTACAATCCCTTAAAATTATTATGGGAAATAATAATTCAAGGGAAACAAAGAGAGTTCCCCTTGAATTAAACTTTTCATCGGAAATTATTTGTCACATTCCTCTCCCCAGAGCTGGTGTTGGTATCGGAAACATCCCACCATAGTCGGGCATCTTGTCTGAAATACTCAGACGGCACATTATCAGCATTATAATCGAATTCATCGTTAGGATAACGCAATCGCTTGATGAACTTATTGATGGCCACATCACCAGACTTATTATTGATGTGATTACGCAAACGAGGATAATCAGTCCTGCGGAATTCAGCCCATGCTTCATTACCATTGGGAAAGAGTGCCAACCACTTTTGACTTATAATAGATTCCAAAATAGCTTCCTTGTCGCCTTTGTTAAAAACATTGTTATCACCATCCAAACAATTCAACCCTGAGATATAATCATCCGCCACTCCCTCTCCTAAGCGAAAATAGGAAAAAGAGGCTTTTATTCCTTGTCGGAAATACTCCTCTGCTGATTGACCCGCTCCAGCCCATCCACGCAAGGCTGCTTCGGCTCTCAAGAACAACGATTCGGAGTATCCAAGCCATACGCTTTCACGAGAATAGCCAAACCAATACTCATCATTCAATACCTTACTCTCCCAGACATTACAACGCAAAACTGAATAGACGTCGGAAGCACGATTCACTTCATCATTGCCAATTTCACAACCATTGAAATCAGCACTCGACTCACGGCCGCGTTCAAGCCGGGATTTAGGTGAAGGTCTGAACCACAGTCTTCCCATCCGTGGATCTTCAACACGACCGAGGTTCTTATAAGCCAACTCTATGTCTTTTGACATCACACAGTCTAGATAATTGAAACTGCAAAGGGCTAATATATTTTCATCACCCCCTGCATTGTCACCACCAAGATCTTCGGGTGCATACCTTGGTGTTGTGGTCATATTGTCAGAATCGGTTTGCATCAATCCGGTTACAGAAGCCAGAGCAGCTTCACCTTCCTTACGAGCCCTCGCCGGATCGACATTTGAGATTCGTAGAGCCAACCTCAGCCTCAATGTATTGGCAAAACGCACCCATTTTTGTTCATCTCCGCGATAACAGTTGTCTTCCTTGCCAAATACGAAAGATGACTCACCAGGCTTGATGGAATCGACAGCCTGCCCGAGAATTCTGAACAACATATCATAAACATCCTTTTGCGAATCATACTTGACCTTCGCATCAACTTGGTTGCCTTTCACATAGGCTGCGAAAGGTATCGGCCCATAAGTATCGGTAATTTGCGAGGCAATAAAGGCAAAATAAATACGAGTGATATAAAACGCATTACGATGTTTTGCATGATCGACATACCAAAAATAACGCACCAACTCACTATACTCTTTACAACGCTCCTTATAAAAATGATCCCACCTTTTTGCCGACCACCCATCGGTATAGACATAATTGGGTGAGGAGCTGTTGAAATTGGGGTTATTGTTGGCAAAATAACCAGCATAGATATCATGGGTCAAGTTGCTTGCTCGTTGGTAATCATTATAAACACCCTCGTATGAAAATGTTTTAAAGGAGGATTGAATCCGTCCACTCATCTGAACCAATTGCGACAATTCTTCTGATGATATTTCCTTGCCAAGGTTGATGTCATCATCCCCAGGAAGATCGGGAACAACCGGTTTCTCAATAAATGGGGGATTTATCGGATCAACATTCATTTTTTCAAAAGAATCGGTACATCCAGAAAAAAGTGAGGTAAACAATAAACTGAAACCCCAAAAAGAATAACCTATAATATTTTTCATAACAAACACTTCAACAAATTAAAAACTAACATTCACTGAAAAGCCAAATGTCCTAGAATAAGGAACTGAGGTAAAATCAATAGCTTGTGAGAACATAGAGGTATTAAACCCTCCCTCAGGGCTGGTTCCTGGCGTATGTTTCAGCAGATAACACAAGTTGCGTCCCACCAATGAGAATCTCAAAGACTGGATGGGAGTTTTTAACAGCATTGACTTAGGTATTGAATATCCCAAAGCAACTTCTTTCAACTTAATATACGACGCATCATAAACAAACTCTTCAGCAAATCCTTTTTCTCCCCCAATGGTTTTGTAATAAATTTCGGCTGAAATGGGTGTAACATTGAGCGATCCATCCTCGTTAACTCCTTTGACCACAACATCATCCCTATTAGCAGTTTTTTCGGCCATACCATAACCTGTTGCCACAGCTTCGGAAACAGAAACAATTTCACCACCGAATTTCATATCAAACATCGCAGTCAAGCTGATATTTCTATATGAAAGAGAAGGATTGACCCCAACCAAAAGATCCGGTTGAATATTGCCAATGGGTGCTGCTTCTTTTCCTTCCACTGAAAGAGGTAAGCCATTCCGCACAACAACATTGCCGTGCCCATCTCGCAAATAAGCTTTTGACGCATAAATATCGCCCAATTTACCACCTTCGGTAACCGCTACATCGATCAAAAACTCCTCCTTTGAACTGTTCAAGCTCATCCTTTTTCGTTCCGGGTGAAGTTCTTTGACTGTGGAACGGTTATGGGCAAGGTTGAAATCCAAGTCAAAGGTAAAATCCTTGCGCTTAAATGGAGTGGAATACACCATCATTTCGAACCCCTCATTGACAACTTTGCCGGCATTGATCAACTCATTTTGGTAGGTTCCCGACATGGGCACCCTCATGATCTGGTTCTTGGTATAACTCTTGTAGTATGTAAAATCAAATCCCAGTCTGTTTCGTAAGAACTTAAAATCCACACCCCCTTCATACGACGATGAGATTTCAGGTTTCAACTGATCATTGGCCTTATCTTGTGGATAAATGGGGATAGGCCCCGAGGCTGAATGTTTAAAACGAACCACATTATACAACTGGTAAGGATCGGTGTCTTTACCCACCTGGGCTGCAGAAAGCCTTAATTTGGCGAAAGTCAGCCACGAGGGCAACGCAATGTCACGGGATTTGCAAAAATCACTGGCCACAAAACTCATGTTGGCTGAGTAATAATCATAACTATTGTTTTTAGAAGGCAAGGTTGAAGACCAGTCGTTGCGTGCGGTGAAATCTAGGGACAAATACTCCTCATAGGCTACCTGAAAAGATCCGTAAATAGAATGGATTTCCTTTTCGAGATAAGCCTGTTCCGCTGCATTATATCCACCTTCGAGGCCGGCACTGTTCAAAACCCACTGCCCTTTATACAACATGTTTTGACCAAACCCTGTTAAACCCTGTTGTTTTTGATTCATCCAGTTACCACCGGCAGTGTATGACAACCTGATTCTTTCAGATAATCGGTTGTCACCCGACAACAGCATCTCGAAATTTTGCTCGAAAAAATTCTGCTCGCTCTTGCTGAAGGTATCTTCGGTGATGGGTGACTTACGCCCTTTTGTTTTATTACCCTCCTCTATTTTTGTTTGATAATAATCATATCCATATTTTCCGGTCACATTCAACCAACTGGTGGGTTTCAGCTTCAAACTAAAATAACCGAAAGCACGGGTACGCTCATCCAAATTTTCATACTGTTGATTGACATAATAAGGATTCAGCACATTTTCGTGTGGACCAACCCAATTGACATGAGGTTTCTCATCCGATGAAAATTTTTTCAAATCACCCAACCGGATGTTGTTTGGAATAAACATAAGCTGGTAAACTTCCCCATCTTTCCCATATAAAGGACGATTGTTGGCTGTTGTTCTGGACAAAGAGACCTTGGTGTCCACCGACAAATATTTGTTGATCTCCATCCCCGATTTTAAATCGATGGATTTCTTATCCATGGTTTCCCCATCAAAAAGCCCCTTGTTTTCACTGCTCCCAAACGAAAGTCGATAATCCATTCCTTCCTTAACACTTCCAATGGACACGTTATGATTTTGTGAAAAAGCAGTATTGAAATAATCCTCCATTTTATTGCCATGGGCCATAAAGGGCATCACCTCGCCATTCCAAGCAGTGTAACTATCTCCTTTCAACAATGGTCCAAAACTGTATTCCGAATCGCTGTTGTAAAGCCCCATGGCACCTTGGCCATATCTGCGCTGCATCTTCAACGTTTCAGCCACAGTCGACCATGTAAAACTTCCACTATAGCTAACGCCAAAACCCTCTTTGGCACTACCTCGTTTTGTAGTGATCAGAATAACACCATTACCTGCACGCGAACCATAAAGTGCTGCAGCATTAGGCCCTTTCAAAACACTAATTGATTCTATATCGTCGGGATTGATATCAATGGCAGTGCCTCCCCGGTCGAATCCTCCATAAAGGGAGGCTGAGGAGCTGTTGTTATCTCCAAAAGGAACGCCATCCACCACCCACAAAGGTTGGTTATTATCTGACAATGAACTGTTGCCACGAATAGTTATCTTAGTGGAACCGCCCAACCCGGTGCTGGAACTGTTCATCTGCAAACCTGCAACCTTTCCTTGGAGAGCACTGGTCACCGATGCATCGCCTGTCGGGTTCAAGTCTTCCGATTTGATCTCCTGCATGGCATATCCCAACATCTTCTTTTCACGCTTGATACCCAAAGCCGTTACAACAACTTCAGAGACTTCTGTAATGTTTTCTTTCAAAACCACCGTCAGATTGTTTGACAAACCAGGGCCAACTACCTGTGAAATAAAACCAATATATGAGAACACCAATTCTGACTGTTTTCCAGGAACCATGAGCTCAAACTGCCCATCCATATCGGTAATCATACCAGATGTGGTGCCCTTCACCATCACATTGACACCAACCAAGGGATTGCCAGTCCCATCCAACACTTTCCCTTTGACTTGATAAGGAATTTGGGAATCCTGACCCTTGACCTTTATGCTCAGATAAACAATGGAATCTTCAATCCTAAAATCGATTCCAGTCTTCTGCTTCAAAAGCGTCATCACTGTTCCAATGGAAGCCTCCTTAGTGGAAAAAAGATCAACTTTGAGCGCAGCAATTGCGTCGTTATAAAAAAACTGATAATCGCTTTGTTTTTGAATCCCCTTCAATACATCATCCACTGTGGAATTTTTCAAAGACAAACTGATTTGGGAAAAGACTGGAGATGTCAACACCATCATCAGAATCATAAACCATCCGGATAAACTACGACTCCCCTTAAGATTTCTAAACCTCATAATAACAATATTAATAAATTGATAACATTATTTTCGTTTCAAGATTAATAACAAGTCCATGAAAAAAAACACTTACGCTAATCGACAATTATTCACTATTATCGGGTAAATGAATCTAAAATCACAAGGGAGAATAAAAAAAGGTTGCCAACAAGACACTCCTGCCTTGATCAACAACCCATAATGTATAATTATCAAAACTACCTGAGGCAATCAATAAAAACGGTATCGTCAGAAACTGAATATTCAATGGGGATAGAATTCTTTAACGACTGAAGAACAACATCAATGGTTTCTTTACGCTTCAATGCGCCAGAATATGTATTGCCATTAACATTTTCACCTAATACAACTTTCACATTATAAAACCGCTCGAGCGTTCTGGCAATTTCTGAAATGGTAGCATTCTTAAAGGTAATAAATTTACTCTTCCAAACAATCTCATTCTCAGGCACAACCTGCACAACTCTAAAGCGTTTGTTTTGGATATTGAGCTCAGCTTTCTGGCCTGGCTCCAAAATAACAGAACCATTATTCCCCCTCTCACGCAACTCCACTGAACCATTCATCAAAGTGGTTTCACAAACATCAGCACCCTTTTGGGCACGCACATTGAATGATGTTCCCAAAACCTTAACATCCAAATTTTCCGTCACAACCAAAAAAGGTTTTCCTTCATTTTTCGCAACTTCAAAATAGGCTTCTCCCTCAAGATACACGACACGATCATCTGAATTGTCTGAAAAACACCTCAGACACCCTCCTTCATTGAGCCATATCTTGGATCCATCTGGCAATTGAACCTCCTTAACGCCTGAATCAGCAACAATCAGATCCATACCTCTTGTCTTTACAAAATCAGATTCGGATAGAAAAAACCCAAGAAAGGATATAACTCCTATTACCAATACAGCAATTGCTGCATATTTACTAATAGTTAAAATCTTAAACCTCTTCCTTCTCTGTTTCAATTTAGCTTTGAACTCTATTGACGCAGCTACAACCCTGTCATGCATTAAATCGCGTCCCAACAACCTTTTAACCCAAAGCTCTTCGATCCCGAATAAAAAATCTTTATTTCCTGGGGATTGTTTCATCCAATTGTTTAGAAATAACAAATCCTCTGAATTGGTTTCATTCTGCAAATAACGCATCAAAATATCTGGAGGCAACTGATCCATGCTATTGTAATTCTTTATAACGTTTAAACAATTTAAAATCAAAAAACACTTACTCAAAAAACGGGAATTTATCTTCCTAAACAAAAAGATTAAAACCGGATCACAGAAAAAAAACAAACCACCATGCTAACCAAACCAACTAGCCGCTCCCTAAGAAATTTCAATGCTTTGTAGATATGAGCCTCCACCGTTCGCAGGGATAATTGCAATGCATCAGCAATATCCTTATTTTTCAATCCATAAAGATAACTTAACTTGAAAACTTCCCGACACTTTTCGGGAAGCTCATCAATTGCCTTCTCGATTTCCACCCTATCTTCATTCAAAACCATCAAACGCAAACCATCCCTTTGCTCGGATCCAAAATAAACCAGCCGGGCTTCAG